>NZ_JBVJFA010000014.1:0-198172 GCF_055588085.1 Streptomyces sp. NPDC046303 | reverse complement strand
AGAGCGCCTGCATGGCATGCAGGAGGTCAGGAGTTCAATTCTCCTTAGCTCCACAGTGAAGAAGCGGGCCACCCGGATCGGGTGGCCCGCTTCTCGTTGTCCCGGCAGCGGCAGCGGCAGCGGCAGCGGCACCGGCACCGGCAGTCAGTTCGCCGGATCAGATCCAGCCCAGCCGGGTGGCCTTCACCCCGAGCTCGAACCGGCTGGACGCCCCGGCCAGGGCCGAGAGGTCGGCCACCATCCGCCGCTGGGTCCGCACCGAGACCCCCAGGGCGCGGGCCACCACGGCGTCGGTCACCCCCTCCGCCAGCATGCGCAGCAGCTCCCGCTCCTGCGGGGAGGGGGAGCCCGGCTCCGGACCGGTGGCCTCCACGACCGCCTGCAAGGTCTCGGAGCTCTTCCAGTACGCCGTGAAGAGCGCGTGCAGGGCCCGCACCACGGGCGCGCTGCGCACCAGCAGCGCCGTCGGCTGCCCGGCCTGCACATCGCCGGGGAGAACGGCCTCCACGCCGTCGACGATGAGCAGGCGCATGGGCAGGGTGGGCGCCAGCCGGATCTCACCGCCGTGCTCGCCCGCCCAGCGCAGGTAGGTGAGCGCCTGCCGGTCCTTGCTGATCGCGTGCAGGTAGATGCTGCGGAAGCGGACGCCGCGCAGGATCGCCTGCTCGTTGAGCGGCCGGCCCGCCTCGATGGCCTCGGGGGTGAGCGAGCCCTCCGGCTGGAGCGAGAGCACCTCGCGGTCGCAGCGGCTGGCGAGGGTCTCCAGCCGCGTACGGATCTCGTCCTTGCCGTGCAGGACCTCGGTTCCGCTCGCCGCGTCCGTCCGGCCGGCCGTCACGTACTCGGTGGCGAGCAGGGTCAGGGCGGCCCGGGTCTGGGCCACCCGTTCCTGGCGCAGGGCCAGTTCCTGCTGCTCGCGCTGGAGCATCATCTCCAGGCCCAGATCGGGGCTGACCGCCCGGACGTCGCTCGGGTCGTCCCAGGACGGCCGCAGCAGCGCCAGCTCCACGAGCCGGTCGAGCGACTCCCGCACGCGCTGCTCGGAGATCGACAGCCGCTCGGCCAGCCGGTCCGGGCTCTGCTCGCGGTGCAGGAGCACGGCCCGGTAGACCGCGAGGACATCCGCGTCGAGAGCCGACTGCTCCGTCATACCCGTCACCCTTCCGAGGGGGCGTCCCGCGTCCGGGTGCTGTGCGGGAGGTCACCGCAGCGTTCCACGGCGCCGGGCCGGCCGTCTTGGACGAACCCGACGCCCGGTTCAGCCGGTCAGTACGGCGCTGGTGACCTCCCCGCTGACCCGGTCCACCTCGGCGGGCCCGGGCCGGGCCGACGCGCGCAGGGCCAGGAAGCGCGAGGGGGAGTGGGTGGTCATCGCCTTGAAGTCCCGGTTCAGGTGGGCCTGGTCGTAGAAGCCGGCCAGGGCGGCGGCCTCGGCCGGCCGCATCCCGGCCGACAGGGAGCCGAGGGCCCGGCGCACCCGGAGCACCCGGGCGGCCGTGCGCGGCGGGAGCCCGATCTGCTCCCGGAAGCGGCGCTCCAACTGCCGTTCGCTCCACGAGGTCTCGGCGGCCAGCGTGTGCACGGCCAGGGTCCCGCCGCTGCGTTCGAGCCGGTTCCACGCCCACACGGTACGGGTGCACGGCGCCGGGCCGGCCTGGATCCACAGCCGCAGGGCCGCGTCGAGGATCCGGAACCGGTCCGGCCAGCCGGGCGTACCGGCCAGGACGTCGCCCAGGTCCTGGTAGCGGGGCCCGGTCAGTGCGGAGGTCTCGCTGACCGTGTTGCCCAGCTCGTGCATGTCGACGCCGAAGAGCCGGAACGCGGCCCAGGGGCGCAGGGTCACCTCGATGCCGTGCAGTTCGCCGTCGTGCTCGCCGAGGGTGGGGCGGGACACCAGCCCGGACACGAGCGGGGCGGCGCTGTGCACCAGGGTCTGGCCGGTCGTCGCGCACCGGACCCGCAGGGGGCGCCGCCCCAGGTTCAGTACGACGGTCACCGCCGCACAGGGGATCTCCAGCCGACGGCGCGGCCGGCCGAGGGCGAGCCGGAATCCGCGGTACGCCAGGACGCCCGGCCGCAGTGCCGGGTGGGGCAACCGCTCCGCGAACTCCCAGGTGCCCGCCGGACACGCACGTATCCGCATCTGCTCTCCCCCTTCGCACGCGGCCGCGGACGGCCGCTCCCGGTCCCCGTACGCAGGAGCCCAGCCTCATCCCCGGTCGCGCCGCCCACCAGCCGGTTTTCCGACAACCAGCCGTGCGCGGCGGGCTTGGCAGCTTTGTGTCATGCATCCGGCTGCAGCCCGGCGGGCCTTGGGGCGGCCGCCGCCGGGTGCTGTTCTGGGAACACGCCGGGCAGCCGCCCGGAACGGCGTGCGACCGCGCCGACCACCGGACATCCCAGGGGGACCCATGCCCAGCATCACGTCATTCGCCGGACGATGTGCCGCCACCGCAGCGCTCGCCGCAGCGGTCCTCGTGCCACTGCACGCCTACGCCGAAGGCCCGGCGGCGGGCGGCGCGTCCACCGTCGTCGACCTCGCCGACGGCACGGACCCCGGCGCCGGTCCCGGTACGGGTACGGGTACGGGCACCGACGACTTCATCTGGAACGTCGCGCCGAAGCCCGTCCCCGCGCCGGGCGCCGCCGCGCATGCCTGAGCCCTTCCGCGCACCGAACGGCCGCGTCGCCCTGGTGGTCACCCGCTCCCACGCCCTCGGCGCGCCGCTCTGCCGGGCCCTGGCCGCGGACGGCGCCCGGCTGGCCGTCGCCGGCCCGTCGATCCTCGAAGTCAGCGAAATATGCGCCGAGTTGGGCCGCGACGAGGCGCCGGGCACCGCCACCGCCCTGCCCTACCTGATAGGCCCCGGCGCCGGCAGCGGCCCCCGGCGCCTCGTCGCCGCCGTCCTGGACGACCTCCAGCGGATCGACGCCCTCGCCGTCGACGCGGAGGCCGCGGTGCCCGCGGGCGACCTCGTCGCCGAAACCGCCCGAGCCATGGCCCGCGGCGGCCGGGCCGGCCGCATCGTGGTCACCGGCTCACCGCGGCTCGCCGCGGAGGTCCGCCAGTGGGCCGACGCTCCGCGCGACCACGGCATCACCGTGAACCTCCTCACGCCGGGCCCGCGCGCCACGGCCGAGGACCTGGCGGCGGGCGCCACCCTGCTGCTGTCACCGCTCGCCCAGGGCATCACCGGGCAGGCCATCGAGGTCGACGCCGGCCGCGCCCCGCGCCGCTGAGCCCCTCTTCCCATCCCCCTTCTCATCCACGGCCTCCCGAGGAGGAAGCCCGGTGGACGTTTCCGCCTGTCCCCGCACGCCCGGCGCATCGGTCGACGCCGAGCCCGACGGCTCGCTCCGCCCCGGAGTCCTGCGCTACCGGGGCTTCCGGCGCGCCCAGGGCCCGCCCTGCCGGCACCTGGAGGTGCCCGCGGGCGCCGTGAGCCTGCTCCTGCTGACCGAGGGCGAGCTGCTGCTGGGCCCGCCCGACGGCTCCGGGCCGCTCGCCCCCCACACCGCCGTGGCCTGCGGGCTGCGCACCAGCGGGCTGGCCGTCGAACACCGCGGGCCCGTCGCCGGAGTCGAGGTGACCCTCACCCCCTGGTGCGCCTACACCCTCTTCGGAGGCCTCCCGCTCGGCCGGCTGGGCCGCGGCCCGCTCGACCTCGCCGATCTCATCGGGCCGCGGGCCGCCGCCCTGCGCGAACGGCTGGCCGAGGCCTCCGGCCCGGCCGCGCGGTTCGCCGTACTCGACCGGACGCTCGCGGAGCTGCTGACGGCCGGGCCGCCGCCCGCGCCACCCGTCGTACGGGCCTGGCGTGGTCTGCACGCGAGCGCGGGCGGCGCCCCCATCCCCCAGCTGGCCCACGAGGTCGGCTGGTGCCAGAGCCAGCTGGAGCGCCGCTTCCGCGAACAGGTCGGCCTGACCCCCAAGGGCTGCGCCCGCGTCATCCGGCTGCGCAACGCGCTGCGGCTGCTGCGCGGCGGCGTGCCGGGCGCGGAGCTCGCCGCGGCCGCCGGCTTTCACGACCAGTCCCATCTGAGCCGTGAATTCAAGTCCATGACCGGCACCACGCTTGGCCGATATCTCGCGACGACGGGAAGCTGAATTTCTACAAGACCCGCAGCATCCCGATCCGCGAAAGTAATGACCACGGAGAGAGAAAACGAATCTCCGGGAAGAAGAAAAACCAATTCCTCACCCACATGGGAGACATCGTGTTCAAGAAGATCGAAGCCCTCGGTGACAGCCTGCTCGCGCTGATCGCGCCGAAGACCGAAGCGGCCGCGGCCGTCTGCTACGTCCGCTACTACAGCGCCTGCTGGCAGTGCGCCGGCCGCCCGTGCGAGGCCTGCTGCGACAGCAGCGGCAAGAACTGCCAGTACATCGACTGCCGCTGACTGCCGCTGAATTCCTGCGGTAGTGCAGCAGCAGTGAATACGGCCGGATGAAATTCCGCCCCCGGGTGACCCCACAGGTGGTGAACCAATGCTGTACCTGGCCATCGGAATGCGTTGCCTGATCGGGGCGGTATTTCTGGTCTCCGTCCTGGGAAAGACCGCCGGCCGCGGCGCCTACGCCGCATTCGTCGTCTCGGTGCGGGAGCTGCTTCCGCTCTCCCGCACCGTGACACGGCCGGCCGCCCTGCTCGTCGTATCGGGCGAGGCGGCGATCGTGCCCCTCCTCGCCCTGCCCCAGCCCCTCGCCCACCGGACCGGGCTCGCCCTCGCGGCCGTCCTCCTGACGGCCTTCGCCGCGGCCATCGCCCTGTCCCTGCGCCGGGGATCCCGCACCCCCTGCCGGTGCTTCGGCGCCTCGGCCGCCCCGCTCGGCCCCCGGCACCTCGTACGCAACCTGCTCCTCGCCGCCGGTGCGACCGCCGGCGCGGTGGCAGCCACGTCCGCCGGACCCGCGCACCCGGGCGGGGTGCTGGCCGCCGTCTTCGCCGGACTGCTGCTCAGCGCCCTCGTGGCGCGGCTCGACGACCTGCTCTACCTCCTGCGGCCGGCCGCGGCCTGACGGTCCGCCCGGCCCCGCCCACGCACCCCATGACCCGTTACGGAGCTGCCATGTCCCTCCTGATCACCGCAGTGGCCCTGGTCGGGCTGCTCGCCGCCCTCGACCTGCTGCTCACCGTCGGCGTGATCAAGCGCCTGCGGGACCACGCCAACCTGATCTCCGCCAAGGTGAACGCGGAGGCCCCGGCCGGCCTCGACATCGGCGCGGAGGTGGGGAACTTCTCCGTGACCAGCGCCGACGACGAGGAACTCACCCTGGCCGACCTCGACGGCGACACCCTCGTGGCCTTCTTCTCCCCGAACTGCACCCCGTGCAAGGAGAAGCTGCCCCTGTTCACCGAGTACGCCCGGCACTTCCCTGGCGGACCGCGCCAGGTGCTCGCCGTCATCGCGGGCGGGGCCGAGGGCGGCGGCCGCTTCGCCGAAGCCCTGCGCCCCGTCGCCCGGGTCGTCCGCGAGGACTACAACGGCGAGGTCGGCGCGGCCTTCCAGGCCAAGTCCTACCCCACCCTGCTGCTCGTCGGCCGGGAACCCGACGGCCGGGTCGTCGTCCGGGACAACCAGGTCGAGCTGACCGCCGGCCTCCCGATCGCGGCATGAGCGGGCGGGAGCGCCGGGAGCGCCGGCAAGCGGGGCGCGGCGGCCGCTCCCCGCACACCGGCCGGGCCGCCGGACGCGAGCCCGCCGTCACCCCCTCGCGCAGCAGGCGCCTCTACGAGGCCGCCGCGCTGGCCGTCGCCGCCGCCCCCTGGGTCCTCGCGGGCTACGTCGTCCTCACCCTCGCCGCCGGGACGCTGCCCGTGGCAGCCGCCTGGTTCACCAAGGCGGTCGTCGACCGGATCGCCGGGGGACCGGCGGCCGGCGGCCTGCTGGCCCCGGCCGCGCTGCTCGCCGCGACCGGGGTGCTCGCCGCCGTCTTCCCCCAGGTCGCGCAGTACCTGCGGGCCCAGCTCGACCGCCGGGCCGGACTGCTCGCCATGGAGCGGCTGTTCACCGCCGTCGAGCGGTTCACGGGGCTGCGGCACTTCGAGGATCCCGCGTTCCTGGACCGGCTGCGGCTGTCCCAGCAGGCCAGCCGGGTCGCCCCCAACCAGACCGTCGACGCCGTGCTCGGCCTGGTCCGCTCGCTGATCACCGGCGCCGGACTGCTCGGCACGCTGCTCCTGCTGAGCCCGCTGATGACCGTGCTGGTGCTGCTGTCCGGCCTGCCGATGCTCCTCGCCGAACTCGACCTGTCCCGGCGCCGCGCCCACACCCTGTGGACCGTCAGCCCCGCCGAGCGGCGCGAGGCCTTCTACGCCGAGCTGCTCACCTCCGTCCAAGCGGCCAAGGAGGTACGCCTCTTCGGACTCGGCCCCTTCCTGCGCGGCCGGATGGCCGCCGAGCGGCGGGCCTCCGACCGGGGGCGCGCCGCCGTCGACCGGCGCGAGGTCCTCGTCCAGGCCGGACTGGCCCTGCTCGCCGCGCTGATGTCGGGCGGCGGCCTGGTGTGGGCCGTGGGCCAGGCCCGGACCGGGGGCCTCACCGTCGGCGACGTGATGATCTTCGTGGCGGCGGTCGCGGGCATCCAGGGGGCCCTGGTCTCCCTCGCGGCCGATCTGGCCCGCGCCCACCAGGCGCTGCGCTCCTTCGAGCACTTCCTCACCGTCCTCGGCACCCCCTCCGACCTGCCCGTACCGCGCCGGCCCGTCCCGCTGCCCGAGTTGCGGCGCGGGATCGAGCTGCGGGACGTCTGGTTCCGCTACGGGCCCGACCAGCCGTGGGTGCTGCGCGGTGTCACCCTCCACATCCCGCACGGCGCGACGCTCGGCGTGGTCGGCCTCAACGGCGCCGGCAAGTCCACCCTGGTCAAGCTGCTGTGCCGGTTCTACGACCCGACGCGCGGGGCGATCCTGTGGGACGGCGTGGACCTGCGGGACGCCGCCCCCGAGGCGCTGCGCGAGCGGATCAGCGTGGTCTTCCAGGACTACATGGAGTACGAGCTGACCGCCGCCGAGAACATCGCCCTCGGCGAGCTCGCCGCCCTCGACGACCCGGACCGCATCCGGGCCGCCGCCGACCGGGCGGGCATCCACCGCAGGCTCGCGGAGCTGCCGCGCGGCTACGACACCCTGCTGACCCGCACCTACTTCATGGAGTCCGACAAGGACGACCCGGACCTCGGCGTCGTCCTCTCCGGCGGCCAGTGGCAGCGGCTCGCCCTGGCGCGGGCCCTGCTGCGGCACCGGCGGGACCTGATGATCCTGGACGAGCCCTCCTCGGGCCTGGACGCGGCCGCCGAGCACGAGGTGCACAGCTCGCTCGTCGCGCACCGGGCCGGGCGCACCAGCCTGCTGATCTCGCACCGGCTGGGCACGCTGCGGGCCGCCGACCGGATCGTGGTGCTGGCGGACGGCCGGATCGCGGAAGAAGGCACGCACGGCGAACTGCTCGGCGCCGAAGGGGAGTACGCCCGGCTCTTCACCCTCCAGGCGGAGGGCTACCGGACGGCCCCGGACGCGGCCCCGGACGCGGCCCCGGACCCAGCCCCGGACTCGGCCCCGGACTCCGCGCCGCGGAAGGAGCCGGTCCGATGAGCGGGCGGGTGCTGCCCGGTGACCCCCTGCCAGGGCCGCCCGAGCGGCCGTACGGGCCCGAGCTGGCGGGGTCCGGCACCGTGGGCCCCGCCACGGGGGCGGGGCGGGCGGCCCGGCGCCGCGGCCGCGGGGCCGGGGGCCTGGCACTCGCGGCGGGGGCGGCCGGAGCCGGGGCCGCCGCGCTGGTCACCGGCGGCGCGGGGAGCCGTACGGGCGCGGTCGCGGTGCTCGCCGCCGCGGCCCTGTGGTGGGCGCTGAGCCTGCGGTTCGTCGTGGTCACCGTGCGCGGCCCCAGCATGGAGCCGGCCTACCGCGACGGGGACCGGGTGCTCGTGCGGCGCGGCGGCCCGCCCCGGACCGGGGAGGTCGTCGTCGCCGAACACCCCGGCGCCGCCCGGCGCGGTGAGCACGGCCTGCTCATCAAACGGGTCGCCGCCGTCCCCGGCGAGCAGATCCCGCGCGTCGGCGTCCCGGCCCTGGCCCGTGCGCCCGGCAGCCGGGTCCCGGACGGGCGCCTGGTCCTGCTCGGTGACAACCGGCCGGTCAGCCTCGACTCGCGGGAACTGGGCTACTTCCCGGCCGACCGGGTCCTGGGGCGCGTCCTGCGCCACCTGCCCGCACCCCGCAAGGCCCCCCACAGGTCAACGACGTGAAGGAGTGAGCAGCCATGGCACTGAGACTCTTCGACACCGGTACCCGGACCGTGCGGGCGTTCGTCCCGGTGCGTCCCGGCGAGGCCTCCCTGTACGTCTGCGGGGCGACCGTGCAGGGGCCGCCGCACATCGGGCACGTCCGTTCGGGGGTCAACTTCGACATCCTGGCGCGCTGGCTGGCGCACACCGGCCACCGGGTCACCCTCTGCCGCAACGTCACCGACATCGACGACAAGATCCTCGCCAAGGCCGCCGCGGAGGGGATCCCGTACTGGGCGCTGGCGCAGCGCAACGAGCGGGCCTTCACCGCCGCCTACCAGGCCCTCGGCTGCCTGCCGCCCACGGTCGAGCCCCGCGCCACCGGGCACGTGCCCGAGATGACCGCCCTGATGCACGAGCTCGTGGGGCGGGGCCACGCCTACGCGGCGGGCGGCGACGTGCTGTTCTCGGTCGGTTCGCAGGCGGACTACGGGGTGCTGTCGGGTCGGGTCGGCGAGGACGCCGCCCGGGCCGGGGCCGGCGGCCGGGTGGCGGGCGGCGGCGACGCCAAACGGGACCCGCGCGACTTCGCCCTGTGGAAGGGGGCCAAGCCCGGCGAGCCGTCGTGGGACACGCCCTGGGGGCCCGGCCGGCCCGGCTGGCACCTGGAGTGCTCGGCGATGGCCCGCCGGTACCTGGGCGACACCTTCGACATCCACGGCGGCGGCATCGACCTGCTCTTCCCGCACCACGAGAACGAACGCGCGCAGTCCGCGGCCGCGGGCTGCGGATTCGCCCGCTACTGGATGCACAACTCCTGGGTGACCATGGGCGGCGAGAAGATGTCCAAGTCGCTGGGCAACTCGCTGCTCGTCGCGAACGTCCTCACCCGCTGCCGTCCGGCCGTGCTCCGCTACTACCTCGGCACCCCGCACTACCGCTCGGCGATCGAATACGGCCAGGCCGCGCTGGACGAGGCGGCGAGCGCCTACGGCCGGATCGAGCAGTTCGTGCTGCGGGCGCACGAGTACGCCGGAGCGCTCGCGCAGGAGGGGGAGGGGGCGCGGCCGTCCGCGCTGCCGGGGGCGTTCAGCGCCGCCCTTGACGACGACCTCGGCGTGCCGCAGGCCACCGCCGTGGTGCACCAGCGGGTACGGGAGGGCAACGCGGCCCTCGCCGCCGACGACAAGGAGCAGGCCGTCCGCCTGCTGGGGGAGGTACGGGCCATGCTCGGGGTCCTCGGCCTCGACCCGCTCGACCCGCACTGGGCGGCGGGCCGGGACACGGACGGCTCCGCGGCCGGGTCCGGCCGGGCCGACACGGTCGGCGCGCTGGTCGAGCTGGCCCTGGACGAGCGGCGGCTGGCCCGCGCGGCGCGCGACTTCGCGGCGGCGGACCGCATCAGGGACCGGCTCGCGGCGGCCGGTGTGGAGCTGGAGGACACGCCCGCGGGGCCGCGCTGGGCCCTGGGCGCCCGCCGCTGAGCGCCGGCCGCCGAGGTCGGGGCCGTCCACGCCGTCCGGGCCGCGCCGTCCGCGCCGCGGACGGCCCGGGCGGCGGCTGCGGCCGCTGCGGTACTCTGACGCCATGCGTGCCGTACGCCTTCTGCTTACCGAGCCGCGCTGATCAGTACCGACCCTCCGAGACGGTCGGCATCGGCGCGGCGCCCCCTCCTGTGCGAGGGGTTTTTTCGTTTGGGCAGGCAGAGACGGCAGAGACGATCGATGGAGCTTCAGGAATCATGAGCGAGACGAACACCCCGGCCCCCGAGGCGGCCGAGGGGCACCGTTACACGGCCGCCATGGCCGCCGACATCGAGGCACGCTGGCAGGACGTCTGGGACGCGCAGGGCACGTACGAGGCCCCGAACCCGACCGGTGACCTGGCGGGCGACCCCGCCGTGGTCGCGCGGCCCAAGAAGTTCATCATGGACATGTTCCCGTACCCGTCCGGCGCGGGGCTGCACGTCGGCCACCCGCTCGGGTACATCGCCACCGACGTCTTCGCGCGCCACCAGCGCATGACCGGGCACAACGTCCTGCACACCCTGGGCTTCGACGCCTTCGGCCTGCCGGCCGAGCAGTACGCCGTGCAGACCGGCACGCACCCGCGCGTGTCGACCGAGGCGAACATCGAGAACATGAAGGTCCAGCTGCGCCGGCTGGGCCTGGGCCACGACAAGCGCCGGTCCTTCGCCACGATCGACCCGGACTACTACAAGTGGACCCAGTGGATCTTCCTGCAGATCTACAACTCCTGGTACGACGCGGACGCGAAGAAGGCCCGGCCGATCTCCGAGCTGGTCGCCGCGTTCGAGAGCGGCTCCCGTGAGGTTCCCGGCGGCCGCGCCTGGGCGGCGCTGACCGCGGGCGAGCGGGCCGACGTACTGAACGAGTACCGGCTGGCGTACGCCTCGGACGCGCCCGTCAACTGGTGCCCCGGCCTGGGCACCGTACTGGCCAACGAGGAGGTCACCGCGGACGGCCGGTCCGAGCGCGGCAACTTCCCGGTCTTCAAGGCCAAGCTGAGCCAGTGGAACATGCGGATCACCGCCTACGCGGACCGGCTGCTGGACGACCTGGACGCGCTGGACTGGCCCGAGGCCATCAAGCTGCAGCAGCGGAACTGGATCGGCCGCAGCGAGGGCGCCCGCGTCGACTTCCCGCTGGGCGACGAGGCGATCACCGTCTTCACCACCCGTCCGGACACCCTGTTCGGCGCCACCTACATGGTGCTGGCGCCCGAGCACCCGCTGGTGGAGAAGTTCATTCCGGCCGCCTGGCCCGAGGGCACCCACGACGTGTGGACCGGCGGACACGCCACCCCGGCCGAGGCCGTCACCGCGTACCGCAAGCAGGCCGCCTCGAAGTCCGACGTCGAACGCCAGGCCGAGGCCAAGGACAAGACCGGCGTCTTCACCGGCGAGTACGCCATCAACCCGGTCAGCGGCGAGAAGGTCCCGGTCTTCATCGCCGACTACGTGCTGATGGGCTACGGCACCGGCGCGATCATGGCCGTTCCGGCGCACGACGGCCGCGACTTCGAGTTCGCGCGTGCCTTCGAGCTGCCGATGCGCTGCGTCGTGAAGCCGACCGACGGCCGCGGCACCGACCCGGCCGAGTGGGACGACGCCTTCGTCTCCCACGAGGCCGAGCTGATCAACTCCACGGGCGAGGGCATCGCGCTGGACGGCCTGGGCGTGGTCGAGGCCAAGGCCGCGATCACCGCATGGCTGGCCGGGCGCGGGATCGGCGAGGGCACGGTCAACTTCCGGCTGCGCGACTGGCTGTTCAGCCGCCAGCGCTACTGGGGCGAGCCCTTCCCGATCGTCTACGACGAGGACGGCGTCGCGCACCCGCTGCCCGAGTCGATGCTGCCGCTGGAGCTGCCGGAGGTCGAGGACTACTCGCCGCGCACCTTCGAGCCGGACGACGCCGCCTCCAAGCCGGAGACCCCGCTGTCCCGCAACGAGGCGTGGGTCAACGTCGAGCTGGACCTGGGCGACGGGCGCGGAGTGCGCCCCTTCCGCCGCGAGACCAACACCATGCCCAACTGGGCGGGTTCCTGCTGGTACGAGCTGCGCTACCTGGACCCGACCAACGCGTCGGCGCTGGTGGACCCCGCGATCGAGCAGTACTGGATGGGCCCGCGCGAGGGTGCCCCGCACGGCGGTGTCGACCTGTACGTGGGCGGCGCCGAGCACGCGGTGCTGCACCTGCTGTACGCGCGCTTCTGGTCGAAGGTGCTGTTCGACCTGGGCCACGTGTCGTCGGCGGAGCCGTTCCACAAGCTGTTCAACCAGGGCATGATCCAGGCGTACGCCTACACCGACGAGCGCGGTGTGTACGTCCCGGCGGCCGAGGTCGAGGAGCGCGACGGGGCGTACTTCCACCAGGGCAAGCAGGTCAAGCGCGAGCACGGCAAGATGGGCAAGTCCCTGAAGAACGCCGTCACGCCCGACGAGATCTGCGAGGAGTACGGCGCGGACACCCTGCGCCTGTACGAGATGGCGATGGGTCCGCTGGACGTCTCGCGTCCGTGGGACACCCGGGCCGTGGTCGGCCAGTACCGGCTGCTGCAGCGCCTGTGGCGCAACATCGTCGACGAGGAGACCGGCCAGGTCACCGTGGTGGACGGGGAGCCCGGCGAGGACACGCTGCGCGCCCTGCACAAGGCCATCGACGGGGCCGGCGCGGACATGGCGGGGCTGCGCTTCAACACCGCCATCGCGAAGATCACCGAGCTGAACAACACCCTGACGAAGGCGGGCCGTCCGCTGGAGCGCACGGTGGCCGAGGCGCTGGTACGGCTGGTCGCCCCGCTGGCCCCGCACATCGCGGAGGAGCTGTGGCACCGCCTGGGCCACAGCGACTCGGTGGTCCACCAGGACTTCCCGGTCGCCGACCCGGCGTACGTCGTGGACGAGACCGTGACGTGCGTGGTGCAGGTCAAGGGCAAGGTCAAGGCGCGCCTGGAGGTGCCGCCGACGATCTCGGACGCGGAGCTGGAGCGGCTGGCGGTCGGCGATGAGGCTGTGGTCGCGGCCCTGGGCGGCGCCGAGATCCGCAAGGTGATCGTGCGCGCGCCGAAGCTGGTGAACATCGTCATCTGAGGCCGTCCCCCGGTTATGGGGGAGATCCCGTACGGGCAGGTTGGGGGTTCGATGGGAACCCCCGGCCTGCCCGTGGCGTTTACGGTGGAGGGGAAGAGCTGACGCCTGGGGAAAGGGGCCACCATGGAGGCCGCGTTGATCATCTTCGCGCTGATGTTGCTGGCCGTCGTCGGCCTCGGCGCGTATCTCACGGTCAAGGCGGTGGGTGCGGCCAAGCGGGGTGTGGAGCGCACGGTCGTCCAGGCCCGGCGCACGGTGGAGGACACCGCGCTGCGTGCCAAGAGCTTCGGCCAGGTCGGTGTGGCCGGTGCGCTGGCGCAGCTGCGGCTGGACCTGCGGACGTCCATGAGGGCCACGCAGCAGGCGCTGTCCGAGGGGGCCCGGGTGGACGCCTCGCTGAAGGAGTCCCTCGGGCTGTTCGAGCGGCTGAGCGCGCACGGCCGGGAACTGGA
This sequence comes from Streptomyces sp. NPDC046303, assembly GCF_055588085.1. NCBI lineage: Bacteria > Bacillati > Actinomycetota > Actinomycetes > Kitasatosporales > Streptomycetaceae > Streptomyces > Streptomyces sp. NPDC046303. The sequence continues at coordinate 184,881 of NZ_JBVJFA010000014.1, read as the reverse complement.
CGCGGAGCTCAAGCGGCTGGAGCAGGAGCCGGACCGGCAGCGCACCGCCGAGCAGCTTCCGGAGCTGCGGCAGCGCACGGCCGGGATCATCGAGTCGGCGGACTCGCTGCGGTGGGCGGCACGGGACCGCGCCCGGCGCTTCGCCGAGGACGAGCTGTCCGACCTGTCGGCGCAGATCCGGATGGAGTCCGGGGCGCTGCGGGACTGGTCGCGGGAGCCGGTGGACGACCTGGCGGAGGCGGCCGCGGCATGGGACGCTGCGCAGGCGCAGGCGCAGGCGCCGAAGCCGGAGCCGAAGTCGCAGCAGCAGGCTCTGAACCCGGCCGCTCCGGCCACGCCGTACCCGTGGGAGAAGACGCGGCGGCCGGAGACCACGACGTAGGCTCCGACCCGGCTCGGATACCACCCCTGGGGCGCCGGGGGGCGGTTCCGCGGGGTCCCAACGCCCCGACGAGGGGCCCAGGCTGCCGACCCACCCCCACTGGCGGTACCCTCCGGCTCATGTCCCGCCATGTCGCCATCGTCACCGATTCCACGGCCTACCTGCCCCCACCGGCCATGGCGCGGCACGGAATCACCTCCGTCCCGCTCACCGTGGTACTCGGCGGCGAGGCCCTGGAGGAGGGCACCGAGATCTCGGCGCGCAGCCTCGCGCTGGCGCTGCAGAAGCGCCGCTCGGTCACCACCTCGCGGCCCGGCCCGGAGGAGTTCGTCCGGGCCTACCGGGCGGCCGCGGACGCCGGTGCGACCGGCATCGTCAGCCTGCACCTGTCCGCCGAATTCTCCGGCACCTACGACGCCGCCGTGGTCGCCGCGCGGACCGCGCCCGTACCCGTCCGCGTCGTGGACACCGGCATGGTCGCGATGGCCCTCGGCTTCTGCGCGCTCGCCGCCGCCGAGGCCGCCGAGGCGGGCGGTTCCGTCGACGAGGCGGTGGCCGCCGCCGAGAAGCGGGCCGCGGACATGTCCGCGTACTTCTACGTCGACACCCTCGACTACCTCCGCCGCGGCGGGCGGATCGGGGCCGCCCAGGCCCTCCTCGGCTCGGCGCTGGCCGTGAAGCCGCTGCTGACCCTGGACGGCGGGCGGATCGAGATGCTGGAGAAGGTGCGTACGGCCTCCAAGGCCATCGCCCGGCTGGAGGAGCTGGCCGTGGAGCGCGCCGGGGCGGGCAGCGTCGATGTCGCGGTGCACCACCTGGCGGCGCCGGAGCGGGCCGAGAAGCTCGCCCAGCGACTGCGCGAACGCATCCCCGGGCTGGTCGAACTGCACGTCAGCGAGGTCGGTGCGGTGATCGGCGCGCACACCGGGCCGGGGCTGCTGGCGGCGGTCGTCTCGCCGCGCTGAGTGCGCCGGGTCGGCCGGCTGCGCCTGCCGGGGATCGGTGAGCGCACCGGAACGGGTGACGGGGATATCCACAACGGGGCGGCTGTCCACCGGAATTGAGGACTCCGAACGAGGGTCGGGATGCGGCCCTACCGTCGTGGCATGACTCTTCGAACGCGTACTTCGCATCCGTCGGGCGCCACCAGCGGCCCGGGCCGGTCCCGTCTCTCCGACGGCCGTCTGCGACACCGCCGCGGCCAGGGCGGCCGCCCTGGCCGCCGGACCCCGCACGCGGAACCGGAGGCCGTGCGCCGCCGGGCCGAAGCCCTGCTGGGCGGCAGCAGCCCGCCGCCGTCCCCGCCCGAGGCGGAGCCGGGGCCTGCGCCCGAGGAAGCGGCCGGGCTGTCTCCCGCTGCCGCGCGCAGGCTCGCCCTGCGGGAGCGGCTGCCGGTGTGGTTCCAAGCCCGCTGCGGGGTGGAGCCGCGCACGGTGGCCGCGATCGGGGTGGTGCTGGCCGTCGCGGTCGGCTTCGCGGCCCAGCAGTTCTGGTCCGTCCGTCCGGGGCCGGTGAACGCACCCGCGGTGATCGCCCCGGCGGCGGCGCCGGCAGCGGCCACGGCACCCGCCGTGGCGGGAGGCGCCGCGCGGATCGTCGTCGACATCGGCGGCAAGGTCCGGGACCCGGGGGTGCGGAGACTGCCCGCCGGTTCGCGGGTCGAGGACGCGCTGGCCGCCGCCGGGGGTGTGCGGCCCGGTACGGACACCACGGGGCTGAACCGGGCCCGGGTGCTGCTGGACGGCGAGCAGGTGCTGGTCGGGATCGCCCCCGCGCCGCCCCCGCCGGGCGGCAGCGGGGGCGGGCCCGGCACGGCCCCCGGCCCCCTCAGCCTCGGCTCGGCCACCGTCGAGCAGCTCGACGGGCTGCCGGGGGTCGGGCCGGTGCTCGCGCAGCACATCGTGGACTTCCGCACCGCCCGCGGGGGCTTCCGCTCCGTGGAGGAGCTCCGGCAGGTCACCGGCATCGGCGAGCGGCGCTTCGCCGACCTGCGCACGCTGGTGCGGCCGTGAACAGCCGTCAGCGCGCGGGGGCGGGCGCGGGGATGGGCGCGGGGGCGGGGCGGAGCGCGCCGGCGGACCTCCGCCTGGTGGCGCCGGCCCTGGCCGCCTGGGCGGCGGCCGCCCTCGCCCTGGACGCGCCCGCCGGAGCGGCCGCCGCCGGGGTCGGCGTGGGCGTGGCCGCAGCGGGGCTGCTGCTCCTGGCCGGGTGCCGCAGCCCCGGGCCCCGCTGGAAGACCGCCCCCGCCGTGGCCGCGGCCCTGCTGTGCGCCTGCGCGGGGGCGGGGGTGGCCGGGCTCCAGCGGGCCGAGGCGCGGGCCGGACCCGTGGCGGGACTGGCGCGGGAGCACGCCCGGGTCCTCGCGGAACTCACCGTCGGGTCCGATCCACGGATCGCCGCGAGCGCGAGCGCGAGCGGGGGCGGGCCGCCGGTGGTGGTGCTGGACGCGGTGCTGACGGGGGTGACCGGGCCCGACGGGGCGCGGACCCGGGTCGAGACCCCGGTGCGGGTCCTGGCCGGGCACCCGGGATGGGCTCGGCTGCTGCCCTCCACCCGGGTGGCGGTCGTCGCCCGGCTGGCCCCGGCGCGGGACGGCGAGCGGGCCGTGGCACTGCTCCGCCCCTCCGCCGGGACCCCGCCCGCGGTGACCGGCGGCCCGGACACCGCGCAGCGGATCGCCGGGCGGCTGCGGAGCGGGCTGCGCGAGGCCACCGAAGGGCTCGCGCCGGATGCCAGGGCCCTGCTGCCGGGGCTGGTCGTCGGGGACACGTCCAGGGTGCCGCCCGATCTGCACGCGGCGTTCAAGGCCACCGACCTGCTGCACCTGCTGGCCGTGTCCGGGTCCAACCTGACCGTGGTGCTGTTCCTGCTCATCGGGCCCCCGGCCCGTGCGCAACAGGCCGAGCGGCGCGGGCTGGCGCCCCGGCTCGGGCTGTCGCTGCGGGCCACCGCCCTGTGCGGGGCGGCCCTGACGCTGGCGTTCGTGGTGGTGTGCCGGCCGGAGCCGAGCGTGCTGCGGGCCGCGGCCTGCGGGGCGGTCACCCTGCTGGCCCTGGCCACCGGGCGGCGCAGGTCCCTGATCCCGGCCCTGGCCGCCGCCGTACTGCTGCTGGTGCTCTACGACCCCTGGCTGGCCCGCAGTTACGGATTCCTGCTGTCCGTGCTGGCCACGGGCGCCCTGCTCACCCTCGCGCCCCGGTGGAGCGCGGCCCTGCAGCGGCGGGGGATGCGGCCGCGGTTCGCCGAGGCGCTGGGGGCCGCCGCGGCCGCCCAGGCGGTGTGTGCGCCCGTGGTCGCGGTGCTCTCCGCCCGGGTCAGCCTCGTGGCCGTGCCCTGCAACCTGCTGGCCGAGCTGGCGGCCGGTCCGGCGACGGTGCTCGGCTTCGCGGCCCTCGCCGCGGCCCCGGTGTGGATGGCCGCCGCGCGGGTGCTCGCCTGGTGCGCGGGGGTCCCCGCCGGATGGATCGCGGCGGTGGCCCGCACCGGGGCGCGGCTGCCGGGGGCGGAGCTGGCCTGGCCGGGCGGGCTCACCGGCGGGCTGCTGCTGGCCGCCGCCACCATGGCCCTCGTACTGCTCGGCGCCCGGCTCGGCAGGCGGCGGTGGGTCTGTCCGGCGCTGGCGGTACTGCTGCTCCTGGCCGTGCTGCGGCCGCCGCAGCTCACCCGTACGCTCACCGGCTGGCCTCCGCCCGACTGGAGCTACGTGCAGTGCGCCGTGGGGCAGGGGGACGCCGCGGTGCTCGCCGTCGGCCCGGGCGAGGCCCTGGTGGTGGACGCCGGGCCGGAACCCGGTCCGGTGGACGCCTGCCTGCGCGCGCTGGGCGTGCGGCGCGTGACGATGCTGCTGCTGACGCACTTTCACGCCGACCACGTGGGAGGCCTGTCCGGGGTGCTGCGGGGGCGTTCGGTGGGTGTGATTCAGACCACCGCGCTGGAAGAGCCGCCGGGCAGCGCGCGGTTCGTCCACCGGACCGCGGCCGCCGCGGGCGTACCCGTCGTACGGGCCGTGGCGGGGGAGCGGCGCCGGGCCGGACCGCTGGAATGGCAGGTGCTGTGGCCGCCGGCGGCCGGGCCGGCGCCCGAGGGGCCCAACGACGCGAGCGTCGCCCTGCTGGTCCGGGGTGCGGGGCTGACCGTGCTCCTGCTCGGCGACCTGGAACCGCGCGCGCAGCAGGGCCTCTTGAGGGACCATCCGCAGCTGGGCCCGGTCGATGTGGTCAAGGTCGCGCACCACGGCTCCGCGCACCAGGACCCGGGGCTGTACGAGCGGATCCGGCCCCGGCTCGCCGTCGTCCCGGTCGGCGCGGCCAATCGCTACGGACATCCCGCACCCGGTACGCTCGCCCGGCTGCGGGCTTCGGGGGCGGCCGTCCTGCGCACCGACACCGACGGGTCGATCGCCGTGTCCGGCACCGGCCCGGGGATGCGGGTGTTTCCGGCCGTCCGGCGGCGGGGGCGACACGGGCATTCCGGGCACGGTCATTCTGTTTGCCCACAACCCGACAGCATGATCGAATGCGTCTTCGCCAGAGCGGTCCAAGTCCACACAGCACGGGGGTGCACCAGCCATGTTCGGACGTCGACGGGGGATGGAGACGGTCGGGAGTTCCAGCCCGCACTCATCCGCGACACTGACCCTGCCGCCGACGGCGGGTCTGCTCAGCTGCCGGGTCCTCGACACCGTCCACCAGCCGATCAGGCAGGCCGCGTTCGAGGTGACCGACCCGATCGGGCGCCGGATCGTCAGCGGCGTGACCGATCCGTACGGCGGGTTCACGGCGGTCGTGCCGGAGGGCGAGTACCGGCTCTCCGTCACCGCCGAGGGGTACGCGCCGTTCCACGGGGCGACGCTGGTGGGGGACCCGGCGCAGCCCGGCACCGGGGAGATCGTCCTCGACGCGGTGGAGCCGCCGCTGCTGCCGCAGCCCGGCCACTGGGAGCTCGACCCGACGCACTCCTCGATCGCGTTCACGGCCCGGCACATCGGATTCGCCCGGATCGGCGGCCGGTTCAGCACGTTCGCCGGCGCGGTACGGATAGCCGACCGCATGGAGGACTCCTCCATGCACGTGATCATCGACGCGGCGAGCATCGATACCGGGCTGCGCCTGCGCGACGACCACCTGAGGTCCGCGGACTTCCTGGACGCGGCCCGGTACCCGACGGTGGAGTTCTACAGCGAGCGGTTCATCCACCGCAGCGGCAGCCGCTGGACCGTGGCGGGCGCCCTCACCCTCCACGGGGTCAGCCGTTCCGTCACCCTGGACACCCAGTACCTGGGCCAGGGCACGGGCCTGGAAGGCGAGCCGCGTGCCGCCTGCCGGGCCACCACCGAACTGCACCGCGAGGACTTCACCTTGAACTGGCAGTCGGTGCTGGCGCACGGCATCGCGGCGATCGGGTCGAGCGTGGAAGTGGCGCTGGACGTGCAGATCGTCCACAAGGCCTGAGCCCGGCGGGACGCCTACGGGGCCTCCAGCCAGCCCTCGTACTCGGCGGCGAGGGCGTCCAGCACGGTGGCGTCGAGCCGTTCCCCCGGATCCTCGACGACCACCAGCCACTGGGCGTCCTCGGCGTCGTCCTCACCGGCCAGGGCGTCGCGCACCAGCTGGGGTTCCTCCGGGAGTCCGAAGCGGTCGACGGCCTCCTGCGCCACCTCCTCGGCGGCGTCGCGGTCGGGCAGGACGAGTACATGGCGCAGGTTCACGCGACCATTCTCACGTATCGGGTCAGTAGGGCCGCGGGGCCCGGGACTGTCAGTGCGGCGTGGGATGCTGGAGCCGATGGCCACCAGGAAGAACTCCACCGACGATCCGCTTGCCCCGCTCACCCTCGCGGTGGGGCAGGAGGACCTGCTGCTCGACCGTGCCGTACGGGAGGTGGTGGCGGCCGCCCGCGCCGCCGACGCCGACACGGACGTCCGCGACCTCGCCTCCGAGCAGCTCCAGCCCGGCACGCTGGCCGAGCTGACGAGTCCGTCGCTCTTCTCCGAGCGCAAGGTCCTGATCGTGCGCGGCGCCCAGGACCTGTCCGCCGACACCGTCAAGGAGGTGAAGGCGTACCTCGACGCGCCCTACGAGGAGATCAGCCTCGTCCTCCTCCATGCGGGCGGCGCCAAGGGCAAGGGCCTGCTGGACGCGGCGCGCAAGGCGGGCGCCCGGGAGGTCGCCTGCCCCAAGATGACGAAGCCGGCGGACCGGCTGGCCTTCGTACGGGGCGAATTCCGCACCCTGGGCCGGTCGGCGACCCCGGAGGCGTGCCAGACCCTGGTCGATGCGATCGGCAGCGACCTTCGGGAGCTGGCGAGTGCGGCGGCGCAGCTGTGCGCGGACGTCGAGGGCACCATCGACGAGGCCGTGGTCGGCCGCTACTACACGGGCCGGGCCGAGGCCTCCAGCTTCACCGTCGCGGACCGGGCGGTCGAAGGACGTGCGGCGGAGGCTCTCGAAGCGCTGCGCTGGTCGCTGTCCACCGGAGTGGCGCCGGTCCTGATCACGAGCGCCCTGGCCCAGGCCGTGCGGGCGATCGGCAAGCTGGCCTCCGCCCCGCGCGGGGCCCGCCCCGGCGACCTCGCCCGGGACCTGGGGATGCCGCCCTGGAAGATCGACCGGGTCCGCCAGCAGATGCGCGGCTGGTCGGCGGACGGCGTCGCGGACGCCCTGCGCGCCGTGGCCGCCGCCGACGCGGGGGTCAAGGGCGGCGGCGACGATCCCGAGTACGCCCTGGAGAAGGCGGTCGTGGCCGTGGCCCGCGCCGCCCGCCCCCAGCGCCGCTGACAGCCGGTACGCGAAGGCCCCGGCCGCCACCCTGGGGAAGGGCGGAGGCCGGGGCCTTCGGTCACTGCTGCACTGCTTGGGTTGCGCCGCACCCGCGTGGCGAACGCAGGCCGCGTGCGGCGCGGTGTGCCGGTGAAGGAGCGGAAGAGAGGGCCCGCTGGGTCCTTACCGGCGATTCACATCGAGAGCTCAGCCCTGCAGGGAGGCAACCTTGGAGGCCAGCGCCGACTTCTTGTTGGCGGCGGCGTTCTTGTGGATGACACCCTTCGAGACAGCCTTGTCGAGCGCACGCGCGGCGGCGCGGGAAGCCACGGTGGCCTTCTCGACGTCACCGGCGACGACGGCCTCGCGGGCCTTGCGGATCGCGGTCTTGAGCGAGGACTTGACGGCCTTGTTGCGCAGGCGCGCCTTCTCGTTCGTCTTGTTCCGCTTGATCTGGGACTTGATGTTCGCCACGAAAGAGCCTTTTCAGGTTCAGAGTTTTGTTCTTCGGATTGTGCCTCGACAGCTGAGAGGGCATACGAGACACAGCTGCCCAGGCTACCAGGCACGCTCCTGGCGGCCCAAACCGAGCGCACTGCCCCGTCCATGGGACCATGGGAGGACTCGGGCTTCGTTCCGAGTTCCGACTGCGACCGAGAATCAGGACACTGCGTGCCCGCGATCCCCAGCCACGTGCCCGAGCCGAGCCGTACCGACCCGGCGCTGATCCGCAATTTCTGCATCATCGCGCACATCGACCACGGCAAGTCGACGCTTGCCGACCGGATGCTCCAGCTCACCGGTGTGGTCGACCAGCGGCAGATGCGCGCCCAGTACCTCGACCGCATGGACATCGAGCGTGAGCGCGGCATCACGATCAAGTCCCAGGCGGTCCGACTGCCCTGGGCGCCCACCACCGGCGAGGCTCAGGGCAGCACCCACATCCTCAACATGATCGACACCCCCGGGCACGTCGACTTCACGTACGAGGTCTCGCGCTCCCTCGCCGCGTGCGAGGGCACGATCCTGCTGGTGGACGCCGCGCAGGGCATCGAGGCGCAGACGCTCGCCAACCTGTACCTGGCGATGGAGAACGATCTCGCGATCGTCCCCGTGCTGAACAAGATCGACCTGCCGGCGGCCCAGCCGGAGAAGTTCGCGGAGGAGCTCGCGAACCTGGTCGGCTGCCAGCCCGAGGACGTCCTGCGGGTCTCCGCGAAGACCGGTCTGGGCGTGGAAGCGCTGCTCGACAAGGTCGTGGCCACGGTTCCGGCCCCGGTCGGCGTCAAGGACGCCCCCGCCCGCGCCATGATCTTCGACTCGGTCTACGACTCGTACCGCGGTGTGGTCACCTACGTCCGTGTGGTCGACGGCCAGCTCAACAAGCGCGAGCGCATCCGGATGATGTCCACCGGCGCCACCCACGAGCTGCTGGAGATCGGTGTCTCCTCCCCGGAGATGACCCCGGCCGACGGCATCGGCGTCGGCGAGGTGGGCTACATCATCACCGGCGTGAAGGACGTCCGTCAGTCCAAGGTCGGTGACACGATCACCAGCCTGCACAACGGCGCGACCGAGGCCCTCGGCGGCTACAAGGACCCGCGGCCGATGGTCTTCTCGGGTCTGTACCCGCTCGACGGCTCGGACTACCCGGACCTGCGCGAGGCCCTGGACAAGCTGCAGCTCAACGACGCCGCCCTCGTATACGAGCCGGAGACCTCGGCGGCGCTCGGCTTCGGCTTCCGCGTCGGGTTCCTCGGCCTGCTCCACCTGGACGTGGTCCGCGAGCGCCTGGAGCGCGAGTTCGGCCTCGACCTGATCGCCACCGCGCCCAACGTGGTCTACCGGGTGGTCATGGAGGACGGCAAGGAAGTCACCGTCACCAACCCGAGCGAGTTCCCCGAGGGCAAGATCTCGGACGTGTTCGAGCCGGTGGTGCGGGCCACGATCCTCGCGCCCAGCGAGTTCATCGGCGCGATCATGGAGCTGTGCCAGACCCGCCGCGGCACCCTGCTCGGCATGGACTACCTCTCCGAGGACCGGGTCGAGATCCGCTACACCCTCCCCCTCGCGGAGATCGTCTTCGACTTCTTCGACCAGCTGAAGTCCAAGACGCGCGGTTACGCCTCCCTGGACTACGAGCCCACCGGCGAGCAGTCCGGCAGCCTGGTCAAGGTCGACATCCTGCTGCACGGCGACAAGGTCGACGCCTTCTCCGCCGTCACGCACAAGGACGCCGCCTACGCCTACGGCGTGCGCCTCGTCGCCAAGCTGCGCGAGCTCATCCCGCGGCAGGCCTTCGAGGTGCCGATCCAGGCCGCGATCGGATCCCGCGTCATCGCCCGCGAGACCATTCGCGCCATCCGCAAGGACGTCCTCGCCAAGTGCTACGGCGGTGACATCTCCCGTAAGCGGAAGCTGCTGGAGAAGCAGAAGGAAGGCAAGAAGCGGATGAAGATGGTCGGCTCCGTGGAGGTCCCGCAGGAGGCCTTCATCGCCGTCCTCTCCAGCGACGAGTCCGGCGGCAAGAAGAAGTAGCGGCGCCCGCGACCGCCGCGGAAGCAGGCCCTCACGCTCCGGCGTGGGGGCCTCTTTCGTTATGAACCGGCCGCTTGCGGGCTCTTACGCAGGCGGCGGACGGCCTCTAGTCTGATCACTGCTCGACGGTTACTCGCCAGTCACCTGCTGGTTACGTCTCAAACCCCGCCTGTCCCGATGCGCCCCGCCAAGCGCCCCACGCCCACGCACTGCAGCGTGGTCCGGTCCGGAGGATGTCGTGAGCGACACACAGACCTTGATCGAGAACCGCCCGCCCTCGGTGGCGGCCCTCTTCCTTGAGCGCGTGGCCGCCACGCCCCATGCGGAGGCGTACCGGTATCCGGTGCCCGCGGCCGGCGGCCAGGGCCCCGACGACTGGAAGTCGCTGAGCTGGGGCCAGGCGGCCGAGCGGGTCTTCGCCATCGCCGCCGGGCTGATCGACCTCGGGCTGGGGCCGGAGCAGCGGGTCGCGCTCGCCTCCAACACCCGGGTCGAGTGGATCCTCGCCGACCTCGGCGTGATGTGCGCCGGCGGCGCGGTCACCACCATCTACCCCAGCACGAACGCCGAGGAATCGGCGTACATCCTGGCGGACTCAGAGAGCCGGGTGCTCATCGCCGAGGACGGCAAGCAGCTGGCCAAGGCGCGCGAGCGCCGCGCCGACCTGCCGAACCTCTCCCACGTGGTGGTCGTGGAGAGCGCCGACGCGGTCGCCGCCGAGGGCGACCCCGAGGGCTGGGTGCTCTCGCTCGCCGATCTGGAGGCGCGCGGCAAGGAGTACCTCGCCAAGCACCCCGAGGCGGTCAAGGAGCGGATCTCGGCCATCACCGCCGACCAGCTCGCCACCCTCATCTACACCTCCGGCACCACCGGCCGCCCCAAGGGCGTCCGGCTGCCGCACGACAACTGGTCGTACATGGCCAAGGCCACCGTCGCCACCGGCCTGATCACCAAGGACGACGTCCAGTACCTCTGGCTGCCGCTGGCCCACGTCTTCGGCAAGGTGCTGACCTCCGGCCAGATCGAGGTCGGCCACGTGACCGCCGTCGACGGCCGCATCGACAAGATCATCGAGAACCTGCCGGTCGTCCAGCCGACGTACATGGCGGCCGTCCCGCGCATCTTCGAGAAGGTCTACAACGGCGTCGCCGCGAAGGCCCGGGCCGGCGGCGGGGCCAAGTACAAGATCTTCCAGTGGTCGGTCGGCGTGGCCCGCGAGTACGCCAAGGTCACCCAGGACAACTTCCGCCGCACCGGTCGGGCGACCGCCCCCTTCGGCCTCGCCACCAAGCACAAGATCGCCGACACGCTCGTCTACTCCAAGCTCCGCGAGGCCTTCGGCGGCAACCTGCGCGCCGCCGTCTCCGGCGCCTCCGCCCTCGCGCCCGACATCGGCTACTTCTTCTCCGGCGCCGGCATCCACATCCTCGAGGGCTACGGCCTGACCGAGTCCAGCGCCGCTTCCTTCGTCAACCCGGGCGAGGCCTACCGCACCGGCACCGTCGGCAAGCCGCTCCCCGGCACCGAGGTCCGCATCGCCGACGACGGCGAGGTCCTGCTGCGCGGCCCCGGCATCATGCAGGGCTACCACGGGCAGCCCGAGAAGACCGCCGAGGTGCTGGAGTCCGACGGCTGGCTGCACACGGGCGACATCGGCGAGCTCTCGGCCGACGGCTACCTGCGCATCACCGACCGCAAGAAGGACCTGATCAAGACCTCGGGCGGCAAGTACGTCGCCCCGGCCGAGATCGAGGGCCGGTTCAAGGCGATCTGCCCGTACGTGTCGACCATCGTCGTGCACGGCGCCGACCGGAACTTCTGCTCCGCCCTGATCGCCCTCGACGAGCCGTCGATCATGGGCTGGGCGGCCGAGAACGGACTCGAGGGCAAGACGTACGGGCAGGTCCTGGCCGCGCCGGAGACCAACCGCCTGATCGAGACCTACGTCCAGACCCTCAACGAGGGCCTCCAGCGGTGGCAGACGATCAAGAAGTTCCGGATCCTGCCGCGCGACCTCGACGTGGAGCACGGCGACCTCACGCCCAGCCTCAAGCTGAAGCGCCCGGTCGTCGAGCGTGAGTTCAAGCACCTGATCGACGAGATGTACGAGGGCGCGCGCGAGGCCTGACGCCTGCCGCGGGCCCGGCGGGGCGGGGCGGCGGACCGCCCCGCGGGCCGTGCCCTTCCCGGGTGGCCCGGGGGTCGGGGTGCGCCCGGCCGCCCCTCCCTGCGGGCCGGCTGCCGGGGCTCCGCCCCGGACCCCGCGCCTCCAATGCCGTCGGGGCCGGTCTGTGCGGGGTGGGCGGCCCCGGCGGGTGCGGGATGATGGAGCTATGCCTTCCGCACTGCCCGACGGTGACCCCATGCCCGAAGACGGCTCGCTGCCGTCGCACGCCCTGGAGGGTGCGGGGGACCGGCCGCTCGGCTTCTACCTGCACGTGCCGTACTGCGCCACCCGGTGCGGGTACTGCGACTTCAACACCTACACGGCCACCGAGCTGCGGGGCACCGGCGGCGTGCTCGCCTCGCGGGAGAACTACGCCGACACCCTGATCGACGAGGTGCGCCTCGCCCGCAAGGTGCTCGGTGACGACCCGAGGGCCGTGCGGACGGTGTTCGTGGGCGGCGGCACTCCGACGCTGCTGCCCGCCGGCGACCTCGTACGGATGCTCGCGGCGATCCGGGACGAGTTCGGCCTGGCCGAGGACGCGGAGATCACCACCGAGGCCAATCCGGAGTCCGTCAACCCCGAGTACCTGGCCGAGCTGCGCGCCGGCGGCTTCAACCGGATCTCCTTCGGCATGCAGAGCGCGAAGCAGCACGTCCTGAAGGTGCTGGACCGTACGCACACCCCCGGGCGCCCGGAGGCTTGCGTGGCGGAGGCGCGGGCGGCGGGCTTCGAGCACGTCAACCTGGACCTGATCTACGGGACGCCGGGGGAATCGGACGAGGACTGGCGGGCGTCGCTCGCCGCCGCGCTGGGCGCCGGACCCGACCACGTCTCGGCGTACGCGCTGATCGTGGAGGAGGGCACCCAGCTGGCGCGGCGGATCCGCCGGGGCGAGGTCCCGATGACGGACGACGACGTGCACGCCGACCGGTACCTGATCGCCGACGAGGTCATGGCGGCCGCCGGGTACTCCTGGTACGAGGTGTCGAACTGGGCCTCCTCGGAGGCCGGGCGCTGCCTGCACAACGAGCTGTACTGGCGCGGCGCCGACTGGTGGGGCGCGGGGCCCGGCGCGCACTCGCACGTCGGCGGGGTGCGGTGGTGGAACGTCAAGCACCCGGGCGCGTATGCCGCCGCGCTGGCGGAGGGGCGGTCCCCCGGGGCCGGCCGCGAGCTCCTGTCCGAGGAGGACCGCCGGGTCGAGCGGATCCTGCTGGAGCTGCGCCTGGTGGACGGGGTGCCGTTGTCGCTGCTCGCGCCGGCGGGGCTGGCCGCGTCCCGCAAGGCCCTCGCGGACGGACTGCTCGAGGCGGGGCCGTACGGGGCGGGGCGGGCCGTACTGACCCTGCGGGGGCGGCTGCTCGCCGACGCGGTGGTCCGGGACCTGGTGGACTAGCCCCGCGGGCCGGCTGCCGGGGCTCCGCCCCGGACCCGCGTCGCCTCGCACGCCGGAGGGCTGGCACTGCCCCTGCGGGCCGGCTTCCCGGGGCTCCGCCCCGGACCCCGCGCCTCAAACGCCGGCGGGGCTGGAATCCGCCGTGACGTGGTCGATCAGGTGTTCCACCGAGCCCAGGAGGGTGGGTTCGAGGTCCTTGTAGGACGTCACCCGGGACAGGATGTGCTGCCAGGCGGCGCCGGTGTTGTCCGGCCAGCCCAGGGCGCGGCAGACGCCCGTCTTCCAGTCCTGGCCGCGGGGGACCGACGGCCAGGCCGGGATGCCCAGGGCGGACGGCTTCACCGCCTGCCAGACGTCCACGTACGGGTGGCCCACGATCAGCACGTCCGGGGAGGTCACCGACGCCGCGATGCGTGACTCCTTCGAGCCGGGGACGAGGTGGTCCACCAGGATCCCCAGGCGGGCGTCCGGGCCCGGGGCGAAGTCGGCGACGATCGCCGGGAGGTCGTCGATGCCCTCCAGGTACTCCACCACCACGCCCTCGATGCGCAGGTCGTCGCCCCAGACCCGCTCGACCAGCTCCGCGTCGTGGCGGCCCTCCACGTAGATCCGCCCGGCCCGCGCCACCCGCGCCCGCGCCCCCGGCACCGCGATCGAGCCCGAGGCCGTCCGCCGCGGCGCCGACGGCCCGCGCGCGGGCCGGGTGAGGGTGACCACGGCCCCGTCCAGCAGGAAGCCCCGCGGCTCCAGGGGGAACACCCGCCGCTTGCCGAAGCGGTCCTCCAGGGTCACCGTGCCCGCCTCGCAGGCCACCACCGCGCCGCAGAAGTCCGTACCGGCCACCTCGACCACGAGATCGGGCTCCGCCGCCACCTCCGGCACGGCCTTGGGGCGCTTCCACTGGGGGGTCAGGTCGGGGGAGTACTCGCGCATCCGGCCGAGCGTAGGAGAGGCGCGGCGGTCACGGTTGCGACACGCCGAAACGGGCGGCCAGTGTGGCGCGTTGCGCACGGACGAAGCCCGCGTCGACCACCGCTCCGTGACCCGGCACGTACAGTGCGTCGTCCCCGCCCAGTGCCAGCAGCCGGTCCAGGGCCGCCGGCCACTGCCGGGGCACCGCGTCCGGGCCGGCCGAGGGGTCGCCCGACTCCTCGACGAGGTCCCCGCAGAACACCGTCTCGCGCTCGCCCGGCACGAAGACCGCCAGATCGTGGCGCGTGTGGCCGGGGCCCACATTGGCGAGCAGTACCTGTACCCCGCCCAGCTCCAGCGTCCACTCGCCCGACACCAGGTGCTTCGGCACCACCATCAGGTCCGCGGCCTCCGCGGCCTCCGCCTCCGCCAGGCCGTGCCGCACCGCGTCCCCGCGCAGCTCCTCGCGGCCCGTGGCGAGCAGCGCGTCCAGCCCGACCGCCCCGTACACCTCGGCCCCGGAGAAGGCGGCCCCGCCCAGGACGTGGTCGAAATGGCCGTGCGTGAATGCGATATGGGTCACGTGCCGGCCGGTCAGCCGCTCGGCTTCCGCCCGCAGCCGCGCGCCCTCGCGCAGGCACGAACCGGGGTCGACGAGGAGGACGGAATCGTCGCCCACCACCAGTCCCGCCGTGCAGTCCCACACCGGCAGCCGCAGGCGTCCGGTCCGCCCGGTCAGCCTTTCCCAGCCCGCCTCTTCCCAACGCACGTCCATACCGAGACGCTACCTGGCGGGCCTCCCTTGCCAGGGTCTTACTACCCGGCCGTACACTGAGCGGGGGTTCTCTGGCACTCGAACGGCCAGAGTGCCAGTCAACAGGCAGCGAACAGGCAACGGACCACAGCTGGAGGTGTGCGCGATGCTCAGCGAACGCAGACTCGAAGTGCTGCGCGCCATCGTCCAGGACTACGTCGGGACGGAGGAGCCGGTCGGCTCCAAGGCGCTCACCGAGCGGCACCGGCTCGGCGTCTCGCCCGCCACCGTGCGCAACGACATGGCCGTGCTGGAGGACGAGGGCTACATCGCCCAGCCCCACACCAGCGCCGGCCGGATCCCCACCGACAAGGGCTACCGCCTGTTCGTCGACAAGCTGGCGGGAGTCAAGCCGCTGTCGACGCCCGAGCGCCGGGCCATCCAGAACTTCCTCGACGGCGCCGTCGACCTCGACGACGTGGTCGGCCGCACCGTGCGGCTGCTCGCGCAGCTGACCCGGCAGGTCGCCGTCGTCCAGTACCCGAGCCTGACCCGCTCGACCGTCCGGCACGTGGAGCTGCTCTCGCTCGCCCCCGCGCGCCTGATGCTCGTACTGATCACGGACACCGGGCGCGTCGAGCAGCGGCTGGTCGACTGCCCGAGCCCCTTCGGGGAGACCTCCCTGGCCGATCTGCGGGCCCGGCTCAACAGCAGGGTCGTGGGGCGCCGGTTCACCGACGTGCCCCCGCTCGTCCAGGACCTCCCCGAGTCCTTCGAGGCGGACGACCGCGGCACGGTGTCCACCGTGCTCGCGACGCTCCTCGAAACCCTGGTCGAGGAAGCCGAAGAGCGGCTGATGATCGGCGGCACCGCCAATCTCACTCGCTTCGGACATGATTTTCCCTTGACGATCAGGCCGGTGCTCGAAGCGCTGGAGGAGCAGGTCGTGCTCCTCAAGCTGCTGGGCGAGGCCAATGAATCGGAAATGGCCGTACGGATCGGGCACGAGAACGCCTACGAGGGGCTGAACTCCACGTCGGTCGTCTCGGTCGGTTACGGTTCGGGCGGCGAAACGGTCGCCAAACTCGGCGTGGTCGGACCGACCCGCATGGACTACCCCGGAACGATGGGAGCGGTACGCGCAGTGGCACGTTACGTCGGACAGATCCTGGCGGAGTCGTAAGTGGCCACGGACTACTACGCCGTTCTCGGCGTGCGCCGCGACGCATCGCAGGACGAGATCAAGAAGGCCTTCCGCCGCCTCGCGCGTGAACTCCACCCGGACGTCAATCCGGACCCGAAGACGCAGGAGCGCTTCAAGGAGATCAACGCGGCCTACGAGGTGCTCTCGGACCCGCAGAAGAAGCAGGTCTACGACCTCGGCGGCGACCCGCTGTCCTCCTCGGGGGGCGGCGGCGGAGCGGGCGGCTTCGGAGCGGGCGGCTTCGGCAACTTCTCCGACATCATGGACGCCTTCTTCGGCCAGGCCTCGCAGCGCGGCCCGCGCTCGCGGACCCGGCGCGGCCAGGACGCCATGATCCGCCTGGACCTGGAGCTGGACGAGGCGGCCTTCGGGACCACCAAGGACATCCAGGTCGACACGGCCGTCGTCTGCACCACCTGCTCCGGAGAGGGTGCCGCCCCCGGCACCTCCGCCCAGACGTGCGACATGTGCCGCGGCCGCGGTGAGGTCTCGCAGGTCACCCGGTCCTTCCTCGGCCAGGTCATGACCTCGCGCCCCTGCCCGCAGTGCCAGGGCTTCGGCACCGTCGTCCCGACCCCGTGCCCCGAGTGCGCGGGCGACGGCCGGGTCCGGTCCCGCCGCAGCCTCACCGTCAAGATCCCGGCCGGTGTCGAGAACGGCACCCGCATCCAGCTCGCGGGCGAGGGCGAGGTCGGCCCCGGCGGCGGCCCCGCCGGCGACCTGTACGTGGAGATCCACGAGCTGCCGCACCCGACGTTCCAGCGGCGCGGGGACGACCTGCACTGCACGGTCACCATCCCCATGACGGCGGCGGCCCTGGGCACCAAGTGCCCGCTGGAGACGCTCGACGGCATGGAGGAGATCGACATCCGGCCCGGCACCCAGTCCGGCCAGTCGATCCCGCTGCACGGGCGCGGCGTCACCCACCTGCGCGGCGGCGGGCGCGGCGACCTGATCGTCCACGTCGAGGTGACCACCCCGGGCAAGCTGGACACCCAGCAGGAAGAACTGCTGCGCCAGCTGGCGAAGCTGCGCGGCGAGGAGCGGCCCACCGGCCAGTTCGCGCCGGGCCAGCAGGGCCTGTTCAGCCGCCTGAAGGACGCCTTCAACGGCCGCTGACCGCCTGCGACCTTTGTCGACGAGCCCGGCCGGGGATGTCCCCGGCCGGGCTCGCCCTATGTGTTCCGGCCGCGCCGGGAAGCGGACTATGCCAGGCGAATGCCGTGATTCGGTCCGCTGAGCGGGACATGGCACGATGCAGTGCATGTCCTCGGCACCGAACGGTCTCTGCGCTTATCCGATCGTGCAGGCCCCCATGGCGGGCGGCGCCTCCTGTCCGCCGCTCGCCGCCGCCGTGTGCGAGGCGGGCGGACTGGGCTTCCTGGCCGGCGGGTACAAGACCGCCGACGGCATGTACCAGGAGATCAAGCAGGTGCGCGCGCTCACCCGGCGCCCGTTCGGCGTGAACCTCTTCATGCCGCAGACCGGTTACGTGGACCCGGCCGCCGTCGAGGCGTACCGCGGGCAGCTGGCCGGCGAGGCGAGCTGGTACGAGATCTCCCTGGCCGACGAGGACATCATCGGCACCTGCGACGACGGCTACGACGCCAAACTCGCCATCCTCCTGGAGGACCCGGTCCCGGTCGTCTCCTTCACCTTCGGCTGCCCCGCCCCGGCGGTCCTGGCCGCCCTGCGCACGGCCGGTACGTACACCGTCGTCACCGCGACCTCCGTCGAGGAGGCCCGCCGCGCGCAGGAGGCCGGTGCGGACGCCGTGTGCGTGCAGGGGGTGGAGGCCGGCGGCCACCAGGGCACCCACCGGGACGACCCGCAGGCCGACGGCACGGCGTCGGTGGGCCTGCTCGCGCTCGTGGCCCAGGTACGGGAGGGGGTCGCGCTCCCCATCATCGCGGCGGGCGGTCTCATGCGGGGCTCGCAGATCGCCGCGCTGCTCGCCGCGGGCGCGGAGGCGGCCCAGCTCGGGACGGCCTTCCTGGCCTGCCCGGAGTCGGGGGCGGACCCGCTCCACAAGAAGGCGCTGACGGACCCGCTGTTCGTACGGACCGAGCTGACCCGGGCCTTCTCCGGGCGGCCGGCGCGGGGCCTGGTCAACCGGTTCATGCGCGAGCACGGACCGTACGCCCCCGCCGCCTACCCGCAGATCCACCACCTGACCTCGGGACTGCGCAAAGCCGCCGCCGCGGCCGGGGACCCGCAGGGCATGGCCCTGTGGGCGGGGCAGGGGCACCGGCTCGCGCGGGCGCTGCCGGCCGGGGAGCTGATGGAAGTGCTGGCGGCCGAACTGGCCGAGGCACAGAGCACGTTGAAGGCAATGCAGATGAGGAGTGCGTCATGACCGCCCCGGTGTTCGTGGTCGAAGAGGTTCCGACGGGGCCGGAGTTCGTCCTGGACGGCCCGGAGGGCCGGCACGCGGTGTCCGTGAAGCGGCTGAACGCGGGCGAGGCGGTGGTCCTCACGGACGGCCGGGGCGGCTGGGCCGAAGCGGTCGTGAAGGCGGCGGAGGGCAAGGACCGGCTGGTCGTGACCGTGTCCGGGGTCTTCGAGGAAGCCGAACCGGCGGTCCGGATCACCGTCGTCCAGGCCCTGCCCAAGGGCGACCGGGGCGAAGTGGCCGTGGAGACCATGACCGAGACGGGCGTGGACGCGATCGTGCCGTGGCAGGCCTCGCGGTGCATCACCCAGTGGCGCGGCGACCGGGGGGCCAAGTCCCTCGCCAAGTGGCGCGCCACGGCCCGGGAAGCCGGCAAGCAGTCCCGGCGCGTCCGCTTTCCGGAGGTGGCCGAGGCCATGTCCACGAAGCAGGTGGCCGCCCTGCTGGCCGGCGCCGACCTGGCGATGGTCCTCCACGAGGACCGCGACACGCCCTCCGAGGCCCTGGCCGGGGCCGAGCTCCCGGCGGCCGGTTCCCTCGTGCTGGTCGTCGGCCCGGAAGGCGGGGTCTCCCCGGAGGAGCTGGCCGTCTTCGCCGACGCGGGAGCCCGCCCGTACCGCCTGGGCCGCTCCGTCCTGCGCACCTCCACGGCCGGCACCGCGGCGACGGCGGTCCTCCTGGCCCGCACCGGCCGCTGGAGCTGACCGAACTCCCGTCGCGCTCCGGGGATACGATGCCCGGAGCGATCAACGACACGGAGGCGAAGCGATGGCCGGGGAACCGCAGGCCGACTGCCTGTTCTGCAAGATCGTCGCGGGGAAGGTCCCGGCGACCGTGGTCCGGGAGACCGAGACGACCGTCGCCTTCCGGGACATCAACCCGCAGGCGCCGACACACGTCCTCATCATCCCCAAGGTGCACTACCCCGACGCGGCCTCGCTGGCCGCGGCCGAACCCGGCATCGCCGCCGACATCCTCGTCGAGGCCGGCCAGATCGCCCTCGACGAGAAGATCACCGACCACGGCTATCGGGTCGTCTTCAACACGGGCGCCGGCGCCGGCCAGACCGTCTTCCACACCCACGCGCACGTCCTTGGCGGCCGCGGCCTCCAGTGGCCCCCCGGATAACCGTGTCCGTACGCGAGTTCGTGGTGCTGGGCACCGCCAGCCAGGTGCCCACCCGCCACCGCAACCACAACGGCTACCTGCTCCGCTGGGACGGCGAGGGCATCCTCTTCGACCCGGGCGAGGGCACCCAGCGGCAGATGCTGCGCGCCGGGGTGGCCGCCCACGACATCAACCGGATCTGCGTCACCCACTTCCACGGTGACCACAGCCTCGGCCTGGCCGGGGTGATCCAGCGGATCAACCTGGACCGGGTCCCGCACCCCGTCACCGCGCACTACCCGGCCTCGGGGCAGAAGTTCTTCGACCGG
Source organism: Streptomyces sp. NPDC046303 (assembly GCF_055588085.1). NCBI lineage: Bacteria > Bacillati > Actinomycetota > Actinomycetes > Kitasatosporales > Streptomycetaceae > Streptomyces > Streptomyces sp. NPDC046303. Next base: position 164,939 of record NZ_JBVJFA010000014.1, on the reverse strand, counting down.
CTGCGGTACGCCACGGCCTACCGCGAGACGGTGCTGCTGGACGAGGAGCCGGTGGCCGGGGACGGGATGCGGGAGCTGGCGCGCGGGGCCTCGTACGTCCTGGAGGCCAGGCGGCTCTCGCACCCGGTGGAGTCCTTCGGCTACCGGCTCACCGAACCGGACGGGCGCCGCATGATCCCGGAGCTGCTGGCCCGGCACGGGATCAAGGGGCCCGACGTGGGCCGGATCCAGCGCGAGGGGCGGCTGGGCGCGGTCACGCTGGAGGAGGTCAGCGAGCCGAAGCCGGGGCAGCGGTTCGCGTTCGTCATGGACACCCGGCTCTGCGAGGGCGTGGACGAGCTGGCCGCGGGCTGCGACCTGCTGGTGATCGAGTCGACCTTCCTCGACGAGGACGCGGCGCTGGCCACCGAGCACGGGCACCTGACCGCGGGGCAGGCGGCGAGGGTGGCGCGGGACGCGGGGGCACGGCACCTCGTGCTGACGCACTTCTCCCAGCGCTACACCGATCCCACGGAGTTCGAACGGCAGGCCCGCGCGGCAGGGTTCGAGGGCGAGCTGACGGTAGCCGCGGACCTGGTCCGCGTGCCGCTCCCCAAGCGCCGCTGAGGTTCCGCGGCGGGGCGCTTCGGGGCGCTTCGGGGCGCGCGGGCCGCTGACGGCGGCTCAAGGCGGCCCCGGGAGCGGGGCGCGGGGCCGGAGAGCGCCGCAGGACGCGGAGGCGGCGCCGGGACGGGATGTGCGCGACGGAGAGTTCCGGGCCCCGACGGCGCACCCGCCCCGGCTGCGAGGACGGCCGAGGCGGCACCACCCCGCCCTCGCGCCGGGCCGGTGGGCAAGCCGCCCGCCCGCGTGCAGCGCGACCCCCGCCGGCCACGCGACCCGGCTGCCGTTTGCGCCCGGCCCGCCCGGCCACGCCCCGTGAGTCATCGATCACCTCGAGTGCCGAGGAGCCGCCTGGCCGGCGCGCGGCGGACGGCGGTCCCTGCCACCCCGAGCCGCGGCAGCGCCAGGTACGGCGCCCGGCCGCCACAGCCGCGGGCGGGTCGGCCTGCGCGCGGTGGACGGCGACGCAGACGCAGAGTGACAGGAGTCCCCTGCGCATCAAGTGGCTCGATAGCAGGAAGAGAGCATTCCTGTAGTGATCTGCGACACACTGAGTTTGGCTCCGTGCGGGCCTCCACCGGAGACCTGCCGACGACAACGCTCGCACCGAACGCCCTCGGAAGAAACGACCCTTCAAGCCAACGGGGAGTACACCGTGACCAGTCGGGACAACGTCGACAGCCGTGCGGCAGCGGTGGACCCGCTCGGTCCGCTGCGCAACCCCAAGGAACCGGCCTGCGACGTCTTCCTGACCGGCACCGTCTTCCTCGACATCATCTTCACCGGCCTCGACTCGGCCCCGGTGCGCGGTACGGAGTCCTGGGCGCGCGGAATGGGCTCCAGCCCCGGCGGCGTCGCCAACATGGCCACCGCCCTCTCCCGCCTCGGCCTGCGCACCTCGCTCGCCGCGGCCTTCGGCGACGACCACTACGGCGAGTACTGCTGGGACGCCCTCGAACAGGGCGAGGGCATCGACCTCTCCATGTCGCGGACCATCCCCGGCTGGCACAGCCCCGTCACCGTCTCGATGGCCTACGAGGGCGAGCGCACGATGATCTCCCACGGCCACGAGGCGCCCCCGCCGGCCGCCCCCGGACCCTTCCCGCAGTGCCCGCCGCGCGCCCGCGCGGCCGTGGCCGCGCTGGGGCCCGGCCGGGGCGAGCCCTGGATCGCGGAAGCGGCCCGGCGCGGCGCGCGGGTCTTCGCCGACGTCGGCTGGGACGAGAGCGGGCGGTGGGACCTGGGGGCCCTGGCCGACCTGGCGCACTGCGAGGCCTTCCTGCCGAACGCGGGCGAGGCCATGCGGTACACGCGGACCGACTGTCCGCGCGCGGCAGCCCGGGCCCTGGCCGAGCGGGTGCCGATCGCGGTGGTGACCATGGGCCCGGAGGGCTCGTACGCCGTGGACGGGCGGACGGGCGAGACGGCCCAGGTCCCGGGAATCACCGTCGAGGAGCTGGACCCCACCGGCGCGGGCGACGTCTACGTGGCGGGCTTCCTCACCGGCACCCTGGCGGGCTGGCCGCTCGCGGACCGCCTCGCCTTCGCGGGGCTGACGGCGGCCCTGTCGGTCCAGGAGTTCGGCGGCTCGCTCTCCGCCCCCGGCTGGCCGGAGGTGGCCCACTGGTGGCGGACCGCCCCCGCCGAGCTGCGCGGCCGGTACGCGTTCCTCGACGACCTGATCCCGCACGGCCCGACCCCGGCGGCCCGGCGCAGGGCGGTGCCCACGATCGGCTTCCGGCACTCGGCGTAGCCGGGCCGCCCCCGCCGGTTGCGGGGCGCTCGGGTACCGCTGGAAAACCTCTCGGGGAAGCTCCCGCGGCGACGTACGCTTGGTATTCCGGAGGTCGTCGATCGGCGCGGCCCCTCAGCGGGAGGTATGCGCAGGCCACAGTGCCGGCCCATGACTCAGACACCGACAGCCCACATCCCTGCGCCGGGGCAGGCGCGAGCCCACTTCACCGTTCCGGCCACGCACCCGATGGTGACGGTGCTCGGTTCCGGTGACGCCCTGTTGCGCGTGATCGAGAAGGCCTTCCCGAAGGCCGACATCCATGTTCGGGGCAATCAGGTCAGTGCGATCGGGGCGGCGGCGGAAGTCGCTCTGATCCAGCGCCTGTTCGACGAGATGATGCTGGTGCTCCGCACCGGGCAGCCGATGACGGAGGACGCAGTGGAACGCTCTATCGCCATGCTCAAGGCGAGCGGCAACGGCAAGGAGGGCGTCCCGCAGGAGACTCCCGCCGAGGTGCTCACCCAGAACATCCTCTCCAGCCGCGGCCGCACCATCCGGCCCAAGACCCTCAACCAGAAGCGGTACGTCGACGCGATCGACAAGAACACGATCGTGTTCGGCATCGGCCCCGCCGGTACGGGCAAGACCTACCTCGCCATGGCCAAGGCGGTCCAGGCCCTGCAGTCCAAGCAGGTCAGCCGGATCATCCTGACCCGGCCCGCCGTCGAGGCGGGGGAGCGGCTGGGCTTCCTGCCCGGCACGCTCTTCGACAAGATCGACCCGTACCTGCGCCCGCTCTACGACGCGCTGCACGACATGATGGACCCGGACTCGATCCCGCGGCTCATGGCCGCCGGAACCATCGAGGTGGCCCCGCTGGCGTACATGCGCGGCCGCACGCTCAACGACGCGTTCGTCGTCCTCGACGAGGCACAGAACACGACCGCCGAGCAGATGAAGATGTTCCTGACCCGGCTCGGCTTCGACTCCAAGATCGTCGTCACCGGTGACATCACGCAGATCGACCTGCCGGGCGGCGCCAAGAGCGGTCTGCGCCAGGTCCAGGAGATCCTCGACGGGGTGCCCGACATCCACTTCTCGCGGCTCACCTCCGAGGATGTCGTCCGCCACAAGCTGGTCGGCCGTATCGTCGACGCGTACGAGAAGTACGACGACAGCCAGCCGGCCCCGAACGGCCATCAGCGGAAGTAGAACCCAGCGCACCATGTCGATCGACGTCAACAACGAGTCCGGAACCGAGGTCGACGAGCAGGCGATCCTCGACATCGCCCGCTACGCGCTCACCCGGATGCGGATTCACCCGCTCTCGGAGCTCTCCGTCATCGTCATCGACGAGGACGCGATGGAGCAGCTCCACATCCAGTGGATGGACCTGCCCGGACCCACCGACGTCATGTCCTTCCCGATGGACGAGCTCCGTCCGCCGGCGAAGGACGACGAGGAGCCCCCGCAGGGGCTCCTCGGCGACATCGTGCTCTGCCCCGAGGTCGCCAAGAAGCAGGGCGAGGACGCGCCGACGCAGCACTCCATGGACGAGGAGCTCCAGCTCCTGACCGTCCACGGGGTGCTGCACCTGCTCGGGTACGACCACGAGGAGCCCGACGAGAAGGCCGAGATGTTCGGCCTCCAGGCGGCGATCGTCGACGGCTGGCGCGCCGAGCGCGGCATGACGGGCCCGTCCCCGGCGCCCACCGTCTCGTGAACGCCCCGCAACTGATCACCGGCGCCGTCCTGCTGGTGGTCGTGGCCTGGTTCGCGGCCTGCGCCGAATCCGGGATCGCCCGCATCTCGAGCTTCCGCGCCGAACAGGCCGTACGGGAGGGCCGGCGCGGCAGCGAGAAGCTCGTGCAGGTGGCCGGAGACCCCACCCGCTACCTCAATGTGGCGCTGCTGGTCCGGGTCACCTGCGAGATGGCGGCCGGCGTCCTCGTCACCTACGTCTGCCTCGACGAGTTCGGCGAGAACTGGACCGCGCTGCTCGTGGCCATCGCGGTCATGGTGCTGGTCTCCTTCGTCGCCGTGGGCGTCTCCCCGCGCACGATCGGCCGCCAGCACCCGCTGAACACCGCGACGGCGGCCGCGTACGTCCTCGTACCGCTCGCACGGGTGATGGGGCCGGTCCCGCAGCTGCTGATCCTCATCGGCAACGCGCTCACGCCCGGCAAGGGCTTCCGCAAGGGGCCGTTCGCCTCCGAGGCCGAACTGCGCGCGATGGTCGACCTCGCGGAGAAGGAATCGCTGATCGAGGACGACGAGCGCCGCATGGTGCACCAGGTCTTCGAGCTCGGCGACACCCTGGTGCGCGAGGTGATGGTGCCGCGCACCGACCTGGTCTGCATCGAGCGGTACAAGACCGTCCGCCAGGCGACCACCCTCGCGCTGCGGTCCGGTTTCTCGCGCATCCCGGTGACCGGGGAGAACGAGGACGACATCGTCGGGATCGTCTACCTGAAGGACCTGGTCCGCAAGACCCACATCAGCCGGGAGGCGGAGTCCGACCTGGTCTCCACGGTGATGCGGTCGGCGGTCTTCGTGCCGGACACCAAGAACGCGGGCGACCTGCTGCGCGAGATGCAGCAGGTGCGCAACCACGTGGCCGTCGTCATCGACGAGTACGGCGGCACGGCGGGGATCGTCACGATCGAGGACATCCTGGAGGAGATCGTCGGGGAGATCACCGACGAGTACGACCGGGAGCTCCCGCCGGTCGAGGACCTCGGCGCGGACCGCTACCGGGTCACGGCGCGGCTGGACATCACCGACCTCGGCGAACTGTTCAAGGTCGAGGCCTTCGACGACGAGGACGTGGAGACGGTCGGCGGACTCCTGGCGAAGGCCCTGGGCCGGGTTCCCATCGCCGGCGCCTCGGCGGTCGTCGAGCTGCCCGACGGCCGCCCGCTGCGGCTCACCGCCGAATCCCCGGCCGGCCGGCGGAACAAGATCGTGACGGTCCTCGTCGAACCGGTGGCCGCGGCGGACGCCGCGGGGGAGGAGGGGGAATGACCCCGGCGCAGCTGCGGGAGTTCTGCCTGGGTTTCAACGCGGCGGTGGAGGAGTTCCCCTTCACCCCGGAGATCTCCGTGTTCAAGGTGCTGGGCAAGGTGTTCGCACTGACGGCGCTGGACGCGGAGCCGCTGAAGGTCAACCTCAAGTGCGAACCGGAGCTGGCCGTACGGCTGCGCGCGGAGCACGAGGCGATCGTGCCCGGCTACCACATGAACAAGCGGCACTGGAACACGGTGACCGCGGGCGGGCCGGACGCCCTGCCGGACGCGATGCTCCGCGAGCTCGTGGAGGACTCCTACGACCTGGTCGTGGCGGGTCTGCCGAAGGCGGAGCGGCTGCGGCTCGACCGCCCGTGACACGCCCCGAAAGGGCTCCGGGCGGGGCCGTCGTACGGCCCCGCCCCGACGCTCCCTATGCTTCGCCCATGACCGACACCCATGGGATCGACCCCGAGGACAGCAAGATCATCACGCTGGCGCGCAGCGCCCGGGCCCGCAACGGGGTCCCGGAAGGAGCGGCGGTGCGCGACGAGACCGGCCGCACCTACGTCGCCGGCACGGTGGAGCTCGACTCCCTGAAGCTGACCGCGCTGCAGACCGCCGTCGCGATGGCCGTGGCGAGCGGGGCCCGGTCCCTCGAGGCCGCCGCCGTCGTCAGCTCCGCCGACGCACCGGCCGACGCCGACCGCGCGGCCGTCCGCGACCTGGGCGGCCCGGACACCCCGGTGCTGCTGGCGGGCCCGGACGGGACCCTGAAGTCCACCACCCCCGCGGGCTGACGGCACAAGGCCCTACGCTCCGCGCTTCTGTGCTCCGCGCTTCTGCGCTCCGGCCGGGACGACCGTCGCGGCCGGAGCCGGCCGGCGCCGGATCACCATCGACATCAGCGCCGCCATCGCGCACAGCGCGCCCGAGGCGTACCAGACGACGTCGTACGAGCCGAAGACGTCCCGGGCCAGCCCGCCCAGGAAGGCGACGGCCGCCGCACCCACCTGGTGCGAGGCCAGCACCCAGCCGAAGACGATCGCCCCGTCGTCCCCGTAGTGCTCGCGGCACAGGGCGATCGTCGGCGGGACGGTCGCGACCCAGTCCAGGCCGTAGAAGACGATGAAGAAGACCATCGGCGGGTGCACGGACGGGGCCAGCAGCATCGGCAGGAAGAGCAGCGAGACCCCGCGCAGGGCGTAGTACACCGCCAGCAGCCGCCGCGCCTCGAAGCGGTCGGTGAACCAGCCCGACGCCACCGTGCCGACCACGTCGAAGACGCCGATCACCGCCAGCAGTCCGGCCGCCGCCGTCACCGGCATCCCGTGGTCGTGGGCCGCCGGCACGAAGTGCGTCTTGACCAGGCCGTTCGTGGAGGCCCCGCAGATCGCGAACGTGCCCGCCAGCAGCCAGAACGGACCGGTCCTGGCCGCTTTGGACAGGACGGTGACCGCACGCCGGGCGGCGCCCGGCACCGGGGCGGGCTTCGGCGCGTACGTGCCGCCGTACGGGGCCAGGCCCACGTCCGCCGGGTGGTCGCGCAGCAGCAGCCACACGAACGGGACCACGGTGAGCGCGGTCAGGGAGACCGTCACCGCGGCCGGGCGCCAGCCGTGGTGCTCCACCAGCCAGGACAGCAGCGGCAGGAAGACCAGCTGACCGGAGGCCCCGGCCGCGGTGAGGATCCCCGTGACCAGGCCGCGCCGGGCGGTGAACCAGCGGTTGGTCACCGTCGCCGCGAAGGCCAGGGCCATCGAGCCGCTGCCCAGGCCCACCAGGACGCCCCAGAACAGCACCAGGTGCCAGGCGGCGGTCATCCAGACCGTGGCGACCGAGCCGCCCGCAATGACCAGCAGGGCCAGGGCCACGACCTGGCGGATGCCGAAGCGGTCCATCAGGGCGGCCGCGAACGGCGCGGTGAGCCCGTACAGCGCGAGGTTCACGGAGACGGCGAAGCCGATCGTGCCGCGCGACCAGTCGAACTCCTCGTGCAGCGGCTCGATGAGCAGTCCGGGCAGGGACGCGAAGGCGGCGGCGCCGATGATCGTCACGAAGGCGACGGCCGCGACGGACCAGGCGCGGTGGACGCGCCGGGGCCGCCGGGGAGCGCGCGGGGAGGCCGTGGAGGCGGGGACTGTCTGGGTCACGCCGACAGCTTCCGGCCCACGGGCCGCGTACGACAGTGGCCTGACCGACACGCTTCGATACGATCGGGCCATGCAGCCGCACGCCCCGCCCCACCGCATCGCCGTACTCGCCCTCGCCGGGCTGCTGCCCTTCGAACTCGGCATCCCGCACCGCATCTTCGGCCGCGCCAAGGATCCCGCCGGGCGGCCGCTGTACGAGATCCTGACCTGCGGGCTCGCCCCCGGCCCCGTGCCCACCGACGCCGACTTCGCGATCCGCGTCGAGCACGGCCCGGAGCTGCTGGCCACGGCCGACACGGTGGTCGTACCGGCCTCGTACGAGCTCGGACCGGTCCACGAGCACGGCCGGCTGACCCCGGAGCTCGCCGAGGCCCTCGCGCACATCCGGCCCGGCACCCGGCTCGTCTCCATCTGCACCGGCGGCTACGTGCTCGCCGCCGCGGGATACCTCGACGGCCGCCGGGCCACCACCCACTGGGCCTCCGCCGACCACTTCCAGCGGCTGTTCCCGGCCGTCCGGGTCGACCCGGACGTGCTCTACACCGACGACGGGGACGTGCTCACCTCCGCCGGCGTCGCCGCCGGGATCGACCTGTGCCTGCACATCGTGCGCCGCGACCACGGCGCGGCCGTCGCGAACGAGGTGGCCCGGCGCACCGTCGTACCGCCGCACCGCGACGGCGGGCAGGCGCAGTTCATCGAGCGCCCGATGCCGGAGCCGCGGCTCGCCAGCACCGCGGCGGCCCGCGCCTGGGTGCTGGACCGGCTGCACGAACCGCTGCGCCTGAGCGACCTGGCCCGGCAGGAGGCCGTGTCCGTACGGACCTTCACGCGCCGGTTCCGGGAGGAGTCGGGGGTCAGCCCCGGCCAGTGGATCCTCGGCCAGCGGGTGGAGCGGGCCCGGCGGCTGCTGGAGCAGACCGAACTGCCGATGGAACAGGTGGCGCGGGAAGCGGGCTTCGGGACGGCGCAGTCGCTGCGCAAGCACGTGCAGGCGGCGCTGGGGGTGAGCCCGACGGCCTACCGGCGCACGTTCCGGGAGGCGGGGGCCCCGCCGTTGCTGACATCTCCTGATGGGCCATCAGTTGCGGGCGGGTCCGCGCCTTGACTTCTGCCGCCGCCCGCCCGTGAATGGCCCCCTGTCGGGGCGGTGGAACCCAGGGGGCGGGCAGTGCGGACAGGGGCGCGCAGCAGCAGGTGGTCGGCGGCCGTGGGCCTGGCCGTACTCGCGGCCGCGACCGGGGGCGCGCTGAGCGCACCGGCCGCCGCCGAGCGGGAAACGCCCCCGGGACACGTGGAGTTCCCGACCCACTGCCTGCCGCCCCAGGAAGCCGGACTTCCGCCCGCCGACGGGACGACCACCGCCCGGCTCACCGTCGACAACCCGGCACCGCAGGTCGGCGACGCCGTCACCGTGACCTACCAGGTCGCCGCCACTCCCGCCGTCAACCCGGCCGGCGGCGAACTGCCCGCCGACGGGCTCACCCCGACCGGGCGGATCCTCCTCTCCGGCGCCCAGAACGGCGAGGTCACCGTGGTCGGCGCCCACCGCGGCCCCGTGCCGGCCGGAGCGCCCCTGCCCGCCGTCACCATGACGGGCACCTTCACCGTCACCGCGCCCGGCGAGACCACCCTCGCCCCCGGCGCCTACACCCTGCACACCGGCCACCCGCTGAACCTGGCCACGGTGTGCACGCCGAGTGCCGCCGCTCCCGTCTCCGCGCGGCTGGCGGCGACCCCGCTGCCCACGGCCAGCCTCCGCAGCGTCTTCCTGTCCGCGGCGCACGGGAAACCCGGCGACAAGGTCAAGGTCACCGCCGCCGGATTCACCCCGGGCGCGGCCGTCACGGTCGCCGGACGGGCCGGCGCCGCCCAGACCGCCGACCGGGTGAGCGCCACCGCGGACCAGCTCGGCGAGGTCCTGGCGGAGCTGCCGGTCACCGACAAGGCCACCACCGCGGTCGTCGCCTACGAGGGCGCGGCCTGGTCGGCCGCGCGGGGCTCGGGCCCGGCCGCGTACACGGTCATCGACACCACGCCGCCCCCGTCCCCGCCCCCGTCCCCGCTCCCGCCCCCGCCCCCGCTCCCGCCCCCGGTGTCGTCCGGCAGCCAGCAGCTCACCGCCACCGTCGAGCCGGGCGCCCTCGGCATGACCCAGGTCGGCGAGGCCATCACCCTGGGCGCCGTCCCGTACGGAGCCGGCGGCGCCGCGCCCGGCCGGATCGGGACCGTCACCGTCAAGGACGCCCGCGGCGGCCCGGCCGGCTGGTCCCTGACCGGCAAGGTCACCGACTTCACCGGTCCCGGCGGGGTCCGCATCCCCGGTGCCTCCCTCTCCTGGACCCCTGCGTGCACCGCCGCGGCGGGTAGTCCGAGCCCCTGTACGCCGGGCAGCGCGGGCGTGGTCGGCCCGGAGGGTGCGGTGCTGGCCTCCACCCCCGACGCGTCGCCGGCCGGGGGCACCTTCACGGTCGATGCCGCGGTCAGCCTCCAGGTGCCGTCGTACACCCCGCCGGGCGCGTACTCGGCGGTCCTCACCCTGACGCTGTCATGACCCTGCCGCTGCCGCTGCCGCTGCCGCTGCCGCTGCCGCTGCGCGGAGCAGACTCCCCCAGCCACCGCTGGGAGGGGTCTCCAGGCGGGGCTGGGTTGTGCGCGGCTGCGGCGGACATCAGCCGAAATCCAGCCTCGCCGTCGTGTGAGGCGCGGGGTCTGGGGCGGAGCCCCGGGACCCGGCGCAGCCGGGCTGTGGCGGCCCGGCTCGCGGGGGTGCTGCTGGCACTGGCCGCGGTATGGCTGAACCCCGCCGGGACGGCCGCGGCCGCCGACAACGGGCAGTGGTCCGTGCTGCCCGCCGCCACCACCCTCGGGCAGCGGCCCTACTTCTACCTCGCCGCCGCGCCCGGCCAGTCCGTCACCGACTCCGTGACGATCGCCAACCGCAGCGATGTCCCCCGCACCTTCCGGCTCTACGCCGCCGACGCGTACAACACCCCCCGGGACGGCGGCTTCGCGCTCCGGGGCCCCGAGGAGCCGCGGCTGGCGGTCGCCGCGTGGGCCGGGCTCGACCGGGAGCGGGTCACCGTACCGGCCCGCGGGTCGGTCGGGGTCGGCTTCACCCTCGCCGTCCCCGACCGGGCGGAACCCGGCGACCACCCGGGCGCCATCGTGGCCCTGGAGGACCGGCCCGCCGCGGCCACCGCCCAGGGCATCGGCGTGCGGCAGGCCGTCGCCGCGCGCGTGTACCTGCGCGTGACCGGTCCCACCGCCCCGGCCCTCGCCGTCCGGGACGTCTCCGTCCGCCGGCGGGGCTCCGGCGCGCAGGTCGCCTACACGCTCCACAACATCGGCAACGTCACCCTCCGCCCCCGCGCCGCCCTCACCGCCTCCGGAGCCCTCGGCAGACCCCTGCCCGGCCGCGCCCTCACCGGCCTGCCCGCCGAACTGCTGCCGGGTCAGGAAGTCCGGCTCCACGCACGCTGGGACGATCCGCCCGCCGCGGAACAGGCCGTGGTGACGGTACGCGCCACGGACGGCGGAACCACAGCTCAGGGCCGTGCCGCCTACGCCGCGCACCCCTTCCTCGGCACGCTCCTGGCGGCCGCCGGCGTCCTCGCCGCCATGGCCTGGTCGGCGCCGGGAGTCGCATCGGGGAGAATGGCCCGTATGAGCGATCGTTCCCCCGAGTCCACCAGCCCGCACCGTGCGGGCTTCGCCTGCTTCGTCGGCCGCCCCAACGCGGGGAAGTCGACCCTCACCAACGCACTCGTGGGCACCAAGGTCGCGATCACCTCCAACCGGCCGCAGACCACCCGCCACACCGTCCGCGGCATCGTGCACCGCCCCGACGCCCAGCTCGTCCTCGTCGACACGCCCGGCCTGCACAAGCCGCGCACGCTGCTCGGCGAGCGCCTCAACGACGTCGTGCGCACCACCTGGGCCGAGGTCGACGTCATCGGCTTCTGCCTGCCCGCCGACCAGAAGCTCGGCCCCGGCGACAAGTTCATCGCCAAGGAGCTCGCGGGGATCAAGAAGACCCCCAAGATCGCCATCATCACCAAGACCGACCTCGTCGAGTCCAAGGCGCTGGCCGAGCAGCTCCTCGCCGTGCACCAGCTCGGCGCCGAGCTCGGTTTCGAGTGGGCCGAGATCGTTCCCGTCTCGGCCGTCGGCGACAGCCAGGTCCAGCTGCTGGCCGACCTGATCGCGCCGCTGCTGCCGGAGAGCCCGCCGCTGTACCCGGAGGGCGACCTCACCGACGAGCCCGAGATGGTCATGGTCGCCGAGCTGATCCGCGAGGCCGCGCTGGAAGGCGTACGGGACGAGCTCCCGCACTCGATCGCCGTGGTCGTCGAGGAGATGATCCCGCGCGAGAACCGCCCGGCGGACCGGCCGCTGCTCGACATCCACGCCAACGTCTACATCGAGCGGCCGAGCCAGAAGGGCATCATCATCGGCCCGAAGGGCGCCCGCCTGAAGGAGGTCGGGATGAAGTCGCGCAAGCACATCGAGGCGCTGCTCGGGACCCCGGTCTTCCTCGACCTCCACGTGAAGGTCGCCAAGGACTGGCAGCGGGATCCCAAGCAGCTGCGGAAGCTCGGCTTCTGACCCTCCGGCCGCGCTAGCGCAGCCGGCGGACCTTCAGCGCGTTGTCCGGACGGGTACCGGGCCGGCCGTCGGGGCCGGTCAGGGCCTGTACGTGCTCCTCGGCGAGCAGGACCTCCCAACCGCCCTCGGGCAGTTCCAGCTGAGCCAGGACCTGCTCCGGGGTCGGGAAGTCGATCTCCGCGTGCTTGTCCGGGTCCCAGGAGGGCCCGCCCGCGTGGCCCGCGATGAGCAGGACCCCGCCGGGAGCCACGGCCGCGGCGGCCCTGCGCAGGATCCGTGCGCGCGGGAAGTCCCCGTACGAGTGCAGGAAGCACGCCGAGACCAGGTCGAACTCCCCGGCGGGGAAGGATTCGGCGAAGTCGTGCCGCTGCCATGCGACGCGGTCGCCGACCCCGGCCTCCTCGGCGTGCCGCGCCGCCCGTTCCAGGGCCACACCGGAGATGTCGGTCCCGGTGACGTGCCAGCCCTGCCGGGCCAGCCACACCGCGTCGGCCCCCTCGCCGCAGCCCAGATCGAGGGCGCGGCCGGGGGTGAGGTCCGCGGCCTCGCGGACCAGGACGTCATTGGCCTTGCCGCTCCAGATGCGGTCGCTCTCGCTGTAGCGGGCGTCCCAGAACTCCTCGCCCGCGGCGTGTTCCTGCTGGTGGCTGTGGTGGTGGTCGGACATGGGGGCCTCTTCCTGTACGGGTCTGCCGATACGGCCCGATGCTGCGCCGGTATCACCCGAGGGGGCAAATATCCTTGCCGTTCCGGCAAGTCCTTGCCGGAACGGCAAATCCGCCGGGCCCTCAGGCGGCGGGTTCCGCGATCAGCGCCGTCGCCACGCGCCGGAACCCGATGCGTGCGTAGACGCGGGCCACGTCCTCGTCGCCCGCGGAGAGGAAGACCGTACGGGCGCCGCGCTCCAGCGCCTGCGCGACCAGGGCCGCCGTGACGCCGAGGGCCAGCCCCTGGCGGCGGGCCGACGGCAGGGTGCCGACGCCCACCACCTCGGCCACGTCCCCGACCGGGTTGTACTGGCCCGAGCACAGCACCACGCCGTCCCGCACGGCCGCCGCCAGGGCGGTACGGCCCGCCGCCAGCATGGCGGACACCCGGGCCCGGCGCGCTTCGGCGTCGGGATCCGCCGTCGCCGCCGCCAGCTCGGCGGGGCCGGCCTCGCCTATCGCCGTGCCCGGCGCGGCGAAGGCCAGGGCCGGGACCGTCACCGCCGCCGACAGCAGCGGGTCGCCCGCCCCCAGGAGGCGGACGTCCGGGTGTGGGGGGAGCGGTGCGGCGGACGGGTCGAGCACCATGAGCGGGTGCGCATGGACATGCAGCCCCGCCGCCTCCACCGCGGCCCGCAGGGAAGGGCTGTTTTCGGCCACCCACTCGAAGGACTCGGGTACCTTCAGCTCCCGCTGCCGTGCCCGTACCCGCTCCACGTCCGCCGCGGTCGCGGCGCTGCCTCCGAGCGCGGGCCGCGCGTAGTACTGCCAGCCGTCGCCTTCCTGGACGAACAGGGTCAGCGGCCCGAAGTCCTCGGCCCGTGCCCCGCCCACCCGCGGCACCGTGTCGTAGTAGTGCTCCAGCTCGGAAAGCGTCGAGTCGATCATGTGGTCGGTCATCCGGCCATCCAAGCAAAGGGACAGCGCCCGGGCACCTGCGTTTCGGGCGCTCCCGGCTCCCCGCTCCCGGCTCCCCGCTCCCGGCTCCCCGCTCCCGGCTCCCCGCTCCCGGCTCCCCGCTCCCGGCTCCCCGCTCCCGGCTCCCCGCTCCTGCTCAGGCGCCTTCCTTCAGGATCCGCGAGATGAGCGCCCGCTGTGCGTCCGACAGGTTCGGCTCCTGGCAGGACACCGTCCGTCCGTCCACCGTGATCCGGTAGGAGAACCCGTCCCGTACCGGTCCGCCCGCGGGCCCGGGCGGACCGGGCCGCAGCGCCAGCTGGGCCAGGGCCTGCCACTCGGCCTCGTCCGCCCGGCCCGATGTGTCCATCTCGGCCCGGCGCTCGATGCCCGCGAAACCACCCGTCCTGATCACTTCGATGCGCATGGGAAGCGTCTACCCCGCCAGCGGGACGCCCACCGTCGACCATGCCTTCTGGAGGGCCTGGTGCTCCGCGCCCCCGTCCCCGTACCGGCTCACGGCCGCCGCCACCGACAGCCGGGCGAAGTCCGCGAAGTCGGCGTCCGCCGCCAGCTCGCCGCCGGTGAGGGTGTCGTACCAGATCTGCCCCGCCCGCTCCCAGGCCTTCCCGCCCAGCTCGGTCGCCGCGAGGTAGAAGGCGTGGTTGGGGATGCCGGAGTTGATGTGCACCCCGCCGTTGTCGCGGGAGGTGCGCACGTAGTCGTCCATCGTCGCGGGCTGCGGGTCCTTGCCGAGCTCGTCGTCGTCGTACGCGGTGCCCGGTGCCTTCATCGACCGCAGCGCGACCCCGCTCACCTCGGGCCCCAGCAGACCGGCCCCGATCAGCCAGTCCGCCTCCTCCGCCGTCTGCTCCAGCGAGTACTGCTTGATCAGCGAGCCGAAGACATCGGACATGGACTCGTTCAGGGCTCCGGACTGCCCGTAGTACTCGAGGTTCGCCGTGTACTGGGTGACCCCGTGGGTCAACTCGTGGCCGATGACGTCGAGCGCCACCGTGAAGTCGAGGAACAGGTCGCCGTCCCCGTCGCCGAAGACCATCTGCTGCCCGTCCCAGAAGGCGTTGTTGTAGTCCTCGCCGTAGTGGACGGTCGCGTCCAGGGCCAGCCCGGAATCGTCGATCGAGTGCCTCCCGAACCCCTTGAGGAAGAGCTCGAACGTCGCGCCCAGCCCGGCGTACGCGCGGTTGACCGTGGCGTCCTGGCCCGCGGGGTCGCCCTCCGCACGCACCTTCGTGCCGGGCAGCCGGGTGCCGTGCTGAGCGTCGTAGACCGTGCGGTTCGGATCGTCGGAGACGGCGGCGCCCAGGGCGGCGACCCCCCGGACGGTAGTGACCCGGCGCCGCGTGCGCAGGAGGGAGTCGCGTTCGAGGGTGCTCAGGGCGATACGGGCGCGCCGGGTGTCCTCGGACCGGGCGATCCGGTCGAGGAGGTGCGGGGGCACGACGGTGCAGAAGACCGGGTGGCTGGGGGTACGGGAGGCATCCATGCCCGGCAATGTGGCAGTGGGTCATGCCGCTGTCACTAGACGCGACCATGATTCATTCAGTTGTCTGAAAGCGCGGGTGGCGGGTTGACGGATCGAACCGACTTTCATGGACGAAAGAGGCCTGGCTCACATTCAGTGCAAATCGGACCCCCGGGTCTTGCATACTGAAACAGGTCCTCGCTTAACGGCGCGGCTCGGCTAGGCTCGGCCCATCATGCGTTTCGGGCTGCTTCTCCTTAGCTGCCGCGGCGAGGGTCTGTAGTCGTAGGCCGACCCCCTCCCCGCGGAGTTTGGTGTTGCGGTTTTTACGACCGTCGTCGGCCGTCCCAGCGAACTACACGCGGACACGCGAGGAGCCCCACGCCATGAGTCAGCACGCTTTCGCCGGTCGCCCCACGCCCATCACCAACGCGACCCACACCCAGAAGCCCTCCGGGATGCCGATCCACAAGTACGGCGCGTACGAGCAGGTGGACATCCCGGACCGCACCTGGCCGGACGCCCGCGTCACCAAGGCTCCCCGCTGGCTCTCCACCGACCTGCGCGACGGCAACCAGTCGTTGATCGACCCGATGACCCCCGCCCGCAAGCGCGAGATGTTCGACCTGCTGGTGCGCATGGGCTACAAGGAGATCGAGGTCGGCTTCCCGTCCTCCGGCGAGACCGACTTCGCCTTCGTGCGCTCCATCATCGAAGAGGGCGCGATCCCGGACGACGTCACGATCTCCGTACTGACCCAGGCCCGCGAGGACCTGATCGAGCGGACCGTGGAGTCGCTGGTCGGCGCCAAGCGCGCCACCGTGCACCTGTACAACGCGACCGCCCCGACCTTCCGCCGGGTCGTCTTCCGCGGCTCCAAGGAGCAGATCAAGCAGATCGCCGTCGACGGCACCCGCCTGGTCATGGAGTACGCCGAGAAGCTGCTGGGTCCCGAGACCACCTTCGGCTACCAGTACAGCCCCGAGATCTTCACCGACACCGAGCTGGACTTCGCCCTGGAGGTCTGCGAGGCCGTCTGCGACGTCTGGCAGCCGGCCGAGGGCCGCGAGATCATCCTGAACCTGCCCGCCACCGTGGAGCGTTCGACGCCCTCCACCCACGCGGACCGCTTCGAGTGGATGGCCCGCAACCTGACCCGCCGCGAGCACATCTGCATCTCCGTGCACCCGCACAACGACCGCGGCACCGCCGTCGCCGCCGCCGAGCTGGCGCTGATGGCCGGCGCGGACCGCATCGAGGGCTGCCTGTTCGGGCAGGGCGAGCGCACCGGCAACGTCGACCTGATCACGCTGGGCATGAACCTGTTCTCCCAGGGCATCGACCCGCAGATCGACTTCTCCCAGATCGACGAGATCCGCCGCACCAGCGAGTACTGCAACCAGATGGAGGTCCACCCGCGCCACCCCTACGCGGGCGACCTGGTCTACACCGCCTTCTCCGGCTCCCACCAGGACGCCATCAAGAAGGGCTTCGACGCCATGGAGGCCGACGCGGCCGCCCAGGGCAAGACCGTGGACGACATCGAGTGGGCCGTCCCGTACCTGCCCATCGACCCGAAGGACGTCGGCCGCTCCTACGAGGCCGTCATCCGCGTCAACTCGCAGTCCGGCAAGGGCGGCATCGCGTACGTCCTGAAGAACGACCACAAGCTGGACCTGCCGCGCCGCATGCAGATCGAGTTCTCCCGGATCATCCAGGCCAAGACCGACGCCGAGGGCGGCGAGGTCACGCCGAAGGCCATCTGGGACGTCTTCTCGGACGAGTACCTGCCCAACCCCGAGAACCCGTGGGGCCGCATCCAGCTGCGCTCCGGCTCGACCGCCACCGACAAGGACGGCACGGACACGCTGACCGTCGAGGCGGTCGTGGACGGCGTGGAGACGGTCCTGAACGGCACCGGCAACGGTCCGATCTCGGCCTTCTTCGACGCGCTGGCCGGCATCGGGGTCGACGCCCGCCTGCTGGACTACACCGAGCACACCATGAGCGAGGGCGCCTCCGCCGTCGCCGCCTCGTACATCGAGTGCGCGATCGACGGCCGGGTGCTGTGGGGCATCGGCATCGACGCCAACACCACCCGCGCCTCCCTGAAGGCGGTCATCTCCGCCGTCAACCGCGCGGGCCGCTGACCCCTCGTACGTGAACCCCGTCCCTCCCCCCCCGGCGGAGGGACGGGGTTCGGTCATTCCGTGGTCCCGTCGTCCCGTCGTCGCCGGCTTCAGCGCGCGAGGTAGCCCCCGTCCACCGGCAGGATCACGCCCGTGACGAACGAGGCCGCGTCGGACGCCAGGAAGGCGATGACCCGGGCCACCTCCTCCGGCTCGCCGAGCCGGCCCATCGGATGGGCCCCCGCCATCTCCTCCAGGTACTCCGGCCCGCCCGGCTCGTCCGTCAGCGCGATGACCCGCTCCGTTCGGATGGTGCCCGGGGCCACCGCGTTGACCCGGATCCCGTGCGCGGCCCACTCCACCGCGAGGTGCTTGGTCAGGCCCGACGCCACGAACTTCGCCGGCCCGTATGCCGCCTGCCTGGCCTGCCCGGCCACCCCCGAGATCGACGAGACGCAGACCAGCGCACCGCCGGGCCGCGGCTGCGCCGTCATCGCCTCGATCGCGTACTTGCAGGTCAGGAACATGCCCCGGCCGTCGACGGCCATGACGTGGTCCCAGTCCTCGGGGCTGGTCTCCCGTACGTCGGACAGGGGCAGCACCCCGGCGTTCGCCACGGCGACGTCGAGCCGCCCGTAGGCGTCGACCGCGGCGGCCACCATCGCGCGGTTGGCGCCCGGATCGGAGACGTCACCGGTCACGACGGTGATCTCGCGGCCCTCCTCGGCCAGCCGGCTGCGGAGGGCTTCCAGGCCGGGGCCGTTGACGTCGGTCGCGGTCACCCGGCCCCCGGACCGGGCCAGCAGCAGGGCGGTGGCGCGGCCGATGCCGCTCGCGGCGCCGGTCACCAGACAGGACTTCTCGTTCATGCGGCCGAGGGTAGGGAAAACCGGGAGGCGGCGGGGGGAGGGCGGGGTCGCAGATCGGCCAAGTCCGCGTCCCGCACGATGTTGTCTTGTCACACGACTGACGCATCCTCATCGATGTGGCTAACATCACGCCAACCGGCGATGCTGCCGGACGGTGACGGAGGTGCGACGTGCTGCCAGTTCGGGGTGGGGACGGCCGGAAGCTGACGGTCTGGGGCATCCGCACCACCTGGAGCACCGTGGGCGACGGGGAGTTCTTCTGCCCCGCCTGCGGTGGGGACCGCAACTACCGCAGGCGCACCGGGCGCCGCCGCTTCACCGTCCTCGGCGTGCCGCTGCTGCCGCGCGGCAGCGCCGGACCCGTCATCGAATGCCAGGGCTGCCGGGAACGCTTCGACACCGAGGTCCTGGACCACCTCACCACCACCCGCTTCACCGCCATGCTGCGCGACGCCGTGCACACCGTGGCGCTGGCCGTGCTCGCCGCCGGCGGGACCGGCTCGCGCGCTGCCCTGGAGGCCGCCGTGAGCGCCGTACGCGGCGCGGGCTTCCAGGAGTGCACCGAGGAGCAGCTGGAGTCCCTCGTGGAGGCGCTGTCCACCGACGAGGGCCGGCTCGGGCTGTACGACGTCCCGGAATGCTGCGGAGCCGCGCTGTCGATCGAACTCCACGAGGCGCTGGAGCCGCTGGCCCCGCACCTGGCCGGTCCCGGCCGCGAGTCGATCCTGCTCCAGGGCGCGCGGATCGCGCTCGCGGACGGCCCGTACCGGCCGGCCGAGCGCGAGGTGCTCTCCACCGTCGGGACGGCGCTGCGCATCGACGCGGACGACGTGGCCAGGCTCCTGTCGGCGGTCCGCGCGCCGTAAACGACCGAAAACGGGCGCGTCAGACGTAACGATCCGGCCACGTGGGGCCGATTCCAAGATTTTCCCGCCCCCGGACCGTCCACCCCTTGGACCGCCCGAACGGCCCTCCGTACGTCTGCTCCCGCAGCCGTCTGAGGGGCTGTATCCGCAGGTCAAGCGCGGTGCGCTCGATATGCGCGCGGAAGGGTCGCGTCCTGTCGGCGGCGCCCGTCTACTCCTCCGTCCTGCTCTCCACCACTGGAGAAACCTACAGATCTGGTCGCCGCTATCGTCAACAGTTTGTAGAAGTCGACGATATCTGTGAGGCCCTTCACAGGCGTTCAATTCCGGTCACGTGAACGCACTGACAACCCCGGCGGATCAACGGGTTAGCGACCCACTCCGGCCAGGGATAACCAGATCTCCTCTCACTCACCTCACCTCCTGAAGGGCAAGGCAGAGATGGCACGTGTCGCCGCCCGGCTTTCCGAAAACGGACAGCAGAGCACCCACCCGGTCGACGAGGTGCTCCCCCTCCCCAAGCTCGCGCTGTACGGCTTCCAGCACGTACTCGCGTTCTACGCCGGTGCGGTGATCGTCCCGATCATCGTCGGCAACGCGCTGAAGCTGAGCCCCGAGCAGCTGGTCTACCTGATCAACGCGGACCTCTTCACCTGCGGTATCGCCTCGATCATCCAGGCCTGGGGCATCGGCCGGATCGGTGCGCGCCTGCCCCTGATCCAGGGCGTGACCTTCACCGCCGTCTCTCCGATGATCGCCATAGGCCTCGGTGCGGGCGGCGGAACCGCCGCGCTGCTGGCCATCTACGGCGCGGTCATCACCGCAGGCATCGCGACGTTCGCCTTCGCCTGGCTCCCCGCGAAGGCGTTCCGGACGGTCATGCGGCTCTTCCCGCCCGTGGTCACCGGCACCGTGATCACCGTCCTGGGCATCGTCCTGATCCCGGTCGGCCTCAACGACGCGGCGGGCGGCCTCGGCAGCCCCGACTTCGGCGACCCGAAGCACTTCGCGTACGCCGGCGGCACGATGCTCTTCATCCTCGTCCTGATGAAGCTCGGCAGGCCGTTCCTCTCCAGCATCTCCATCCTCCTCGGCCTGGTCGGCGGTACCGCGGTCGCCTTCCTCCTCGGGGACGCGAAGTTCGGCGGCGTCGGCGACTCCGACTGGGTCGGCATCACCACGCCCTTCCACTTCGGCGTCCCGAAGTTCGAGTGGTTCCCGATCCTCCTGATGCTGATCGTCATGCTGATCACCATGGTCGAGACGACCGGTGACACCTACGCGGTCGGCGACATCGTCGGCAAGGACGTCGACAGCGAGACCGTGGCCCGCGCCCTGCGGGCCGACGGCGCCGCGACCGCCCTCGGCGGTGTCCTCAACTCCTTCCCGTACGTCGCCTTCGCCGAGAACGTCGGCCTGGTGCGGATGACCAAGGTCAAGAGCCGGTTCGTGGTCGTGGCCGCCGGTGTCTTCATGATCATCCTGGGTCTGCTGCCCAAGGCCGCCGCGATCGTCGCCGCCGTCCCGCACGGCGTCCTCGGCGGCGCCGCGACCGTCATGTTCGCCATGGTCGCCCTCGCCGGCATCCAGACCCTGGGCAAGGTGGACCTGAAGGAGGAGAAGAACGCGCTGATCGTGGGCGTCTCCCTCGCCTTCGCCCTGCTCCCCGCGACCGTTCCGGTCTTCTTCACCAAGTACATGGACGCGGACCTGTCCTCGCTCCTCAACAGCGGTGTCACCCTCGGTGCCACGGCCGCCATCGTCCTCAACCTGATCTTCAACGGTCTGGGCAAGGACGACGCACCGGCCGTCCCCGCGGTCGAGCTGCCCGCCCAGGCCGCAGCCGCAGCCGCGGCCGAGTCCGAGCCGGCACCGGAGGCGGCCGAGACCTCCGCGGCGCCCGAGGTGACCGCGGCGCCCGAGGCGTCCGCAGGGGCCAAGGCGAAGACCACCGGTGACGCGGAGACGGTCGCCGAGGCCGCCGTAGGCGTCGCGGTCGTGGCGAAGCCCGGCGCCGGCAAGCCGGACCCGGACGACGCGGCGACGCCCGTCTCCTGACCTCCCAAGGGGTGACGGCCCTCCGTCCGGACCCGTGTCCGGACGGAGGGCCATTGCTGTCCCCGGTGCAGGGGACAATGGGCGCATGAGTCTGTTCCGCGACGACGGCATCGTGCTGCGCACCCAGAAGCTGGGTGAGGCGGACCGCATCATCACGCTGCTGACCCGGGGCCACGGCCGGGTACGGGCCGTCGCCCGCGGGGTCCGGCGTACGAAGTCCAAGTTCGGCGCCGGGCTGGAACCTTTCTCCCACGCCGACGTGCAGTTCTTCGCCCGCGGCAGCGAGCTGATCGGGCGCAGCCTGCCGCTCTGCACCCAGACCGAGATCATCGCCCCGTACGGCAACGGCATCGTCACCGACTACGCCCGCTACACCGCCGGCACCGCCATGCTCGAGACCGCCGAGCGCTTCACCGAGAACGAGGGCGAGCCCGCCGTACAGCAGTACCTGCTGCTCGTCGGCGCCCTGCGCACCCTCTCCCGCGGCGAACACGAACCCCACCTCATCCTCGACGCTTTCCTGCTGCGCTCCCTCGCCGTCAACGGCTACGCGCCCAGCTTCGAGGACTGCGCGAAGTGCGGGATCCACGGCCCCAACCGGCACTTCTCCGTCGCCGCGGGCGGGTTGATATGCGGGGACTGCCGGGTGCCCGGCAGCGTCGTACCCTCGTCGGAGGCCATCGCCCTGCTCAGCGCGCTGCTGACGGGCGACTGGAACCATGCCGACGCGTGCGAGGCGCGTTACGTGCGGGAGGGCAGCGGGCTGGTCTCCGCCTATTTGCACTGGCATCTGGAGCGCGGGCTACGCTCCCTGCGTTACGTCGAGAAATAGGAGCTGGACACATGGCACGACGCGGGATTCTGGGACGCTCTCGCCGCGAGTACAAGGTTCCCGAGCCGCACCCGTCCGGTGAGCGCCCGCCGAAGATCCCCGGTGAGCTCGTTCCGAACCACGTCGCGGTCGTCATGGACGGCAACGGCCGCTGGGCCAAGGAGCGCGGCCTGCCGCGCACCGAGGGGCACAAGGTCGGTGAGGGCGTCGTACTCGACGTGCTCAAGGGCTGCCTGGAGATGGGCGTCAAGAACCTCTCGCTGTATGCCTTCTCGACGGAGAACTGGAAGCGCTCGCCCGACGAGGTCCGCTTCCTCATGAACTTCAACCGCGACGTCATCCGCCGCCGCCGCGACGAGATGAACGAGCTGGGCATCCGGATCCGCTGGGTCGGCCGCATGCCGAAGATGTGGAAGTCGGTCGTCCAGGAGCTCCAGGTGGCCCAGGAGCAGACCGTCGACAACGACGCGATGACCCTGTACTTCTGCGTGAACTACGGCGGCCGCGCGGAGATCGCGGACGCGGCGCAGGCCATCGCCCGCGACGTGGCGGCCGGCAAGCTGGACCCGTCGAAGGTCAACGAGAAGACCTTCGCGAAGTACATGTACTACCCGGACATGCCGGACGTGGACCTGTTCCTGCGGCCCAGCGGCGAGCAGCGCACCTCCAACTACCTGCTCTGGCAGAGCGCGTACGCCGAGATGGTCTTCCAGGACGTGCTGTGGCCGGACTTCGACCGGCGCAACCTCTGGGCGGCCTGCCTGGAGTACGCCCAGCGCGACCGCCGCTTCGGCGGCGCCGTCCCCAACCAGCCCGAGGCCCCCTCCAGCTGATCCTCCGTCAGACACCCCGTAGGCTCCATCGCCATGGACATGACCGACTTGGCGGTGGAGCTGTACGTCCGCGCGGAACGCGCCGACGTACGGGAGGCGCTGCGCCGGCGCGCCCTCGGGATTCCGGGGGGCCGCAGGCAGCTGCTGGTCTGGCTGGTGCTGCTGCCGCCGGCGGCGCCCCTGCTCATCGTGGTCCAGCACGGACGGCGGGCGGATCCGGGCGGCCTGGCCGTCGCGGCCGGTGTGGGCGCGCTCTGCGGCGCCGGCGGCCTGCTGCTCGACCGGTGGCGGGTGGCGCGCCGGATGTACGCCTGGGCCTCCGCACACCCTGAGTACCGGTGCGTGGTGACCGGGCTGGGGATGCAGCACCACCGGCCCGACGGGACGGCGGTGGCCTACCGGTGGGCGCAGTACACGGGCTGGACCGAGACCCGGAACCTCTTCGTCCTCGTCTTCCGCAACGGAAACCTGGGCTGGCTGCCCAAGAGGGCCGCGCAGGGCCCTTCCGGCGTCGACCGGGTCCGAGGGATCCTCGACCGGAACCTGAGGCGGCTCTAAGCGGCGGCGGCCGCGCAGTCCGCGCAGGTGCCGAAGATCTCCACCGTGTGGGCCACGTTCACGAAGCCGTGCTCCGCCGCGATGGACTCGGCCCACTTCTCCACGGCCGGGCCCTCCACCTCCACCGCCTTGCCGCACTTGCGGCAGACCAGGTGGTGGTGGTGGTCACCGGTGGAGCAGCGCCGGTAGACGGACTCGCCGTCGCTGGTGCGCAGGACGTCGACCTCGCCGGCGTCCGCGAGCGACTGCAGGGTGCGGTACACCGTGGTCAGGCCCACGGAATCGCCGCGGTGCTTGAGCATGTCGTGGAGTTCCTGGGCACTGCGGAACTCGTCCACCTCGTCCAGCGCCGCCGCCACTGCGGCCCGCTGCCGGGTGGATCGTCCTCGTACTGGCGCGGTATTCGTCTCGCCAGGCGCAGTCGCCACCGGTTCCTCCTCGTATCGGCCTGCGGACCATTGTGCCAGGCGGCCGCTCCGGCTAGACCTTCACGTCGTCGCGCGTGCAGAGCTCTTCCGCGCCGGCGCGGGCGGCTTTCGCCCGGCGCCTGGCCAGCGGGGCCGACAGGGCGGTCAGCGCGACGAAGACGGTGATGGCGAGCAGCACGATCGTCGCGCCCGAGGGCGCGTCGAGGTAGTACGTGGCGGTCACGCCCGTCAGGGAGACCGTCACGCCGATCACCATGGCCAGCGACAGCGTCGCCACGAACCCGCGGGTCACGCGCTGGGCGGCCGCGACGGGGATCACCATCATCGCGCTGACCAGCAGCAGGCCGACGATGCGCATGGCCACCGTGACGGTGACGGCGGCCGTGACGGCCATCAGGAGGTTCAGCGCGCGCACCGGCAGGCCGGTGACGCGGGCGAACTCCTCGTCCTGGCTGATGGCGAACAGCTGCCGGCGCAGGCCGATGGTGACGGCGAGGACGAACGCCGTGAGGATCACCGCGGCCGTGACGTCCTCCGGTGCGACGGTGGCGATCCCGCCGAAGAGGTAGCTGCTCAGGTTGGCGGTGGACCCGCCGGCCATGTTGATGATCAGGACGCCGCCGGCCAGGCCGCCGTAGAAGAGCATGGCCAGTGCGATGTCGCCGCTGGTCTTGCCGCGGGACCGGATGAGCTCCATGCCGACGGCGCCGATCACCGCGACCAGGGTGGCCATCCACACGGGGCTGGTGTTGAGCAGGAAGCCGAGGGCGACACCGGTCATCGCCACGTGGCCGATGCCGTCGCCCATGACGGCCTGGCGGCGCTGGACGAGGTACGTGCCGATCGCGGGCGCCGTCAGGCCGACGAGGACGGCCGCGATCAGGGCCCGCTGCATGAAGGCGTAGTTCAGGAGGTCCATCAGCTCAGCAGTCCCGTCCGCAGGGGCTCGGCGTCGTGCGCCGCGTGGGGATGTACGTGGTCGTGGCCGGGCAGCGCGTGCTGGCCCACGGCCTCCGGGGGCGGCCCGTCGTGGACGACGCAGCCGTCGCGCAGCACGACGGCGCGGTCGATCAGGGGCTCCAGCGGGCCCAGCTCGTGCAGGACGAGGAGGACGGTGGTGCCCAGCGCCTTCTGCTCGCGCAGGGCGCCCGCGAGGACCTCCTGGTTGGCGAGGTCCACGCCCGCCATCGGCTCGTCCATGATCAGCAGCTCGGGCTCTATGGCGAGGGCCCGGGCTATGAGCACGCGCTGGTGCTGGCCGCCGGAGAGGGCGTTGACGGAGGCGTCGGCGTACCCGTCCATGTCGACGAGGGACAGGGCCCGCTCGACGGCGGCCTTGTCGACCTTGCGCAGGACGCCGAAGCGGGTGCGGGCCAGCCGGCCGGCGGAGACGACCTCGCGGACGGTGGCCGGGACGCCGCTGGCGGCCGTGGTGCGCTGCGGGACGTACCCGATGCGCGCCCAGTCGCGGAAGCGCTTGAAGTCCGTGCCGAAGAGCGCCAGCGAACCGTCGGTGAGCGGGACCTGGCCGACGACGGCGCGGACGGCCGTGGACTTGCCGGAGCCGTTGGCGCCGAGCAGGGCGACGACCTCTCCGCGGCGGACGGTGAGGTCGACCCCGCGCAGTACGGGGCGCGAGCCGAGCGAGGCCGTGGCCCCGCGCAGGGATATGACGGGCTGGTCGTCCGCCCGTCGGGGCATGGACTGCATGGCTCGCGCCTCCGCAACTGCTGCTGTCATCTACTTGGCTCCGAGCGCCTTCTGGAGGTTCTTCAGGTTGGACCGCATGACCTCGAAGTAGTCAGCGCCCTGGGACTTGTCGGTGATTCCCTCGAGCGGGTCGAGGACATCGGTCTTGAGGCCGGTGTCCGACGCGAGGGTCTTGGCCGTCTTGTCGCTGGCCAGCGTTTCGAAGAACACCGTGGAGACATTGTCCTTCTTCGCCACGGCCTGGAGTTCCTTCATCCGGGCCGGGCTCGGCTCGGACTCGGGGTCGACTCCGGAGATGCCCTCCTGGTCCAGGCCGTAGCGCTCGGCGAGGTAGCCGAAGGCGGAGTGCGTGGTGATGAAGGTCTTGGTGTCCGTGTTGGCCAGGCCGGTCTTGAACTCGGTGTCCAGGGCGGTCAGCTTGCCGACGAGCTCGTCGGTGTTCTTCTTGTAGTCCGCGGCGTGGTCGGGGTCGGCCTTCTCCAGGGCCGCGCCGACGCCCTTGGCGACCTCCGCGTACTTGGCGGGGTCGAGCCAGACGTGCGGGTCCGCGCCGGCCTCGCCCTCGTGGCCGTGGTCGTGGCCCGCGCCGGCCTCTCCGGCCTCCTTGGCGTGCTCCTCCTCGGAGTGGCCCTCCGCGGAGTGGCCTTCCCCGGAGTGGCCTTCCCCGGAGTGGCCCTGCTCGCCCTCGTGGCCGGAGGTGCCGTGCGATTCCAGCTTCGTGAGGGTGGCGGCGTCGACGACGTTCTTCACGCCGGACTGGGCAACGGCCTTGTCGACGGCGGGCTGCAGGTTCTTGAGGTAGAGGACCACATCGGCTTCGCCGAGCTGCGCGGTCTGCTTCGGGGTGATCTCCAGATCGTGGGGCTCGACACCGGGCTTGGTCAGGGTGTCGACCTTCACGTGGTCCTTGCCGATCTGCTCGGCGAGGAACTGCATCGGGTAGAACGACGCGGTCACGCCGAGCTTGCCGTCCTTGCTCCCGGATGCGGCGCCGGCTCCGGAGCAGGCGGTGAGGGCCGTGGCGCCGAGGGCAACGGCTCCGGTGAGGGCGGCGGCGGGTATGAGGCGTCGTACGTTCATGACATCCATTTTCATCAAAAATGGAAACGGTTGTCAAAAACCCTGGTGGGAGAGGTGTGAGCGGGCCCGGAGAGGGGGATCCGATTTGAAAGGGGGGGTGCGGACGCCGGTAACCTGAGGCATTCGCCGTTCGTCCTCGTAATGAAGAGAGCACCGTGGCCGCCGACAAGATCGACACCATCGTCAGCCTGAGCAAGCGCCGTGGCTTCGTTTTCCCGTGCAGTGAGATCTACGGCGGCACCAAGGCCGCCTGGGACTACGGCCCGCTCGGTGTCGAGCTCAAGGAGAACATCAAGCGCCAGTGGTGGAAGGCGATGGTCACCGGGCGTGAGGACATCGTCGGTATCGACTCGTCCGTGATCCTCGCCCCCGAGGTCTGGGTGGCCTCCGGCCACGTCGCGACCTTCTCGGACCCGCTGACGGAGTGCACCTCCTGTCACAAGCGCCACCGCGCCGACCACCTGGAAGAGGCGTACGAGGCCAAGCACGGCCGCGTGCCCGCCAACGGCCTCGCCGACGTCAACTGCCCCAACTGCGGTGTGAAGGGCCAGTTCACCGAGCCCAAGCAGTTCTCCGGCATGCTGGAGACCCACCTCGGCCCGACCCAGGACACCGGCTCGAAGGCGTACCTGCGCCCCGAGACCGCCCAGGGCATCTTCACCAACTTCGCCGTGGTGCAGACCACCTCGCGCAAGAAGCCCCCGTTCGGCATCGCGCAGATGGGCAAGTCCTTCCGCAACGAGATCACGCCGGGCAACTTCATCTTCCGCACGCGCGAGTTCGAGCAGATGGAGATGGAGTTCTTCGTCAAGCCGGGCGAGGACGAGCAGTGGCAGGAGTACTGGATGCAGGAGCGGTGGAACTGGTACCGCGACCTCGGCATCCGCGAGGAGAACATCCGCTGGTACGAGCACCCGAAGGAGAAGCTGTCCCACTACTCGAAGCGCACCGCCGACATCGAGTACCGCTTCAACTTCGGCGGCAGTGAGTTCTCCGAGCTCGAAGGCGTCGCCAACCGCACCGACTTCGACCTGAAGGCGCACTCCGCGGCCTCCGGCCAGGACCTCACCTACTTCGACCAGGAGGCCGGCGAGCGCTACACCCCGTACGTCATCGAGCCGGCGGCCGGTGTCAACCGCGCCATGCTCGCCTTCATGCTCGACGCGTACATCGAGGACGAGGCCCCGAACGCCAAGGGCGTCATGGAGAAGCGCACCGTGATGCGCCTCGACCCGCGCCTGGCCCCGATCAAGGTCGCCGTGCTCCCGCTGTCCCGCAACGCGCAGCTGTCGCCGAAGGCCAAGGGCCTCGCCGCCGACCTGCGCAAGAACTGGAACATCGAGTTCGACGACGCGGGCGCCATCGGCCGCCGCTACCGCCGCCAGGACGAGATCGGCACGCCGTTCTGCGTGACCGTCGACTTCGACACCCTGGACGACAACGCGGTGACCGTGCGCGAGCGCGACACCATGAAGCAGGAGCGCGTCTCCCTGGACCAGATCCAGAGCTACCTCGGCAGCCGCCTGCTCGGCTGCTAGGTCCGCCCAGGACGTGAACGGCCGGTGGCCCGGTGCGCGCCTCGCGCACCGGGCCACCGGCTTTTGCGCCCCGCGTCGGCGGACATGATTTCCCTGGGCATGCCCGGTGGCGGGTGCCGGCGACGGCACGCACGAGACCGACGGGCCGCAGCCGTGTCAGGCGCGCAGGCCCCGGATGATCAGTGTGGTGACCGCCTCGAACTCCGTGAAGATCGTGGGCGAGAGCCAGTCGGCCGCGTACTGCGGATCGTGGAAGCGGCCGGTGGCGTCGAAGACCGCGCGCGCCGCGGCCGGCACATCGTCGGCGGCGAGCGTGCCCGCCGCGACTCCCTCGGCGATGATCCGGGCCAACTGGTCGATCAGCTCGGTCAGATGCCGGTCCACCACGCCGCTGTTCTCGCCGAGCAGCACGATGTAGGTGGCGAACAGCTCCGGGTCGTCACCCGCCTTGTGGCGCTTGGACTCGAAGAGCGCCTCCAGCCACGCCTCCAGCTTGGAGGGCGCGCTTTCGGCGGGCGCCGAGGTGATCTGCTCCAGGGCGACGACGCTCTTGGCGAGCCAGCGGTCCGTGACGGCCTCGCGCAGTGCCGCCTTCGACGGGAAGTGCCGGTAGACGCTGCCGTGGCTGACGCCCAGCGCGCGGGCCACGTCCACCACCGTCGCCTTGGTGGGGCCGAAGCGGCGCAGCACGTCCTCGGTGGTTTCGAGGATGCGCTCGGAAGTCAGGGGCTCGGCAGCAGCGGGGGGCATGGGTACGACCGTACCGCCAGCTCAGTGTTCGCTGTCGAGGTGGGCCATCTGGGCCGCCGGATACCGCTCGCCCGCCGCGGCGCCGACGGGCACGGCCTCCTCGATGGCAGCCAGGTCGGCGGTGCTCAGCGTGATGTCGATGGCACCCAGTGCCTCGGCCAACCGGTCCCGGCGCCGGGCGCCGACGAGCGGCACGATGTCCTTGCCGCGTGACAGCACCCAGGCGATGGCGGTCTGCGCCACGCTCACGCCCTTGCCGTCCGCCACCTTGCGCAGTGCCTCGACCAGGTCGAGGTTGCGGTCGAGGTTGCCGCCCTGGAAGCGCGGGCTCATCCCGCGGAAGTCGCCCGGGGCCAGCGCGCGGTCGCGGGTGAAGTGGCCGCTGATCAGGCCGCGCGACAGCACCCCGTACGCCGTGATGCCTATGCCGAGCTCCCGGGCGGTCGGCAGGATCTCGTCCTCGATGCCGCGGGAGATGAGCGAGTACTCGATCTGCAGATCGGCGATCGGGGCCACGGCCGCGGCCCGGCGCAGGGTGTCGGCGCCCACCTCGGAGAGGCCGATGTGGCGGACGTGCCCGGCCTCGACGGCCTCGGCGATGGCGCCGACGGTCTCCTCGATCGGGACGTCCGGGTCCACGCGGGCGATGCGGTAGATGTCGATGTGGTCCCGGCCGAGCCGCTGGAGCGAGTAGGCCAGGAAGTTCCTGACGGCCTCGGGCCGTCCGTCATAGCCGGTGAAGCCGCCCTCGACCGTGCGCAGGGCGCCGAACTTGACGCTGGTCAGCGCCCGCTCGCGGGCCGCGGCGGGTGCGGTGCGCAGGGCCTCGTTGATCAGCAGTTCGTTGTGCCCCATGCCGTAGAAGTCGCCGGTGTCGAGCAGCGTGACGCCTGCGTCCAGGGCGGCGTGGAGGGTGGCGAGGGACTCGGCGCGGTCGGCCTCCCCGTAGAGGGCGGACATCCCCATGCAGCCGAGGCCGAGGGGGAAGACGGACGGCCCGGTGGTGCCGAGCCGCCGGTGGGCGCGGTTCTGGTGACTCTCGCGGGTGCTCTCATTCTTCGTCATGCAACGAGAATGGCATGACGAGTGACAGATTTCAATATCTGTCACTCGTCAGGGTGGGGCGGACTACGACAGCACGCGCAGGACCAGTGCGGCGGCCGCGAGCGCGGCGAGCGCGGCGGCCGGTGCGAGCTCGTAGTCCTTCACCCGGAGGTGGCTGATGACCGCGCCGACGAAGTAGAGGGTCACGCCGGCGGCGGCCGCGACGCCGAGCGGCGTGAACCACAGGCCCGCGATCAGCCCGATCGCCCCCGCGGCCTTGAGGGTGGCCAGCCGTGGCAGCCACGAGTCGGGGACCTGGACCTTCCGCATGCCGGCGACGATCTGCTCGTTGCGCTGGAGCGTGAAGGTGGCGGACGTGGCGAGGACCAGGGCGAGCAGGCCGCCGACGACGGCGTAGGCGATGAACATGGAGGACTCCAACGGTCGGGGATGTCGAATCATTGAATAGCATCAACGATATCCCGAACGCAATCATTTCTCGGTTGTTACGATGTGGACCATGACGGCAGATCAGGACGGATCGCACCCCCCGCAGCGGCTGGGCCTGCTGCTGGCCTGGCACGGATCGGTCACCCAGACCCGCATGAAGAAGGCGCTCAGCGCGGCCGGACTCACCCCGCGGCACGCGATGACGCTGATGCACCTGGAGGACGGCCCCATCAGCCAGCGGGGGCTCGCCGAGCGGCTGGAGGTGGACCCCAGCGTG
Source organism: Streptomyces sp. NPDC046303 (assembly GCF_055588085.1). Lineage (NCBI taxonomy): Bacteria > Bacillati > Actinomycetota > Actinomycetes > Kitasatosporales > Streptomycetaceae > Streptomyces > Streptomyces sp. NPDC046303. The sequence goes on along the minus strand of NZ_JBVJFA010000014.1, from coordinate 134,323 downwards.
CTCGTCGGGATCCTGAACGACTTGGAAGGCGACGGCCTGGCCGAACGCCGCCGCGACCCGGCCGACCGCCGCCGCCACAACGTGGCCATCACGCCCGCCGGATCCACCGCCCTGCGCCGGACGAACGCGGCGCTCGACGCGGTCGAGCAGGGCCTCTTCGCGGACCTGTCAGCCGCCGAGCAGGAGACCCTGCGCGCCCTGCTGGCCCGCATCGACACCCACGGGACCGACGTCACCTGCGACGAGTAGCGGCCGCCGGCCGTGCGCGCCGGCCCCTACGGCCCCTACGGCCCCTACGCCGCTCCGGCCCGCGTCGCTCAGCGGCCGGGCCCGGCCTCACGCGGTACAGCGGAGGCGGCCGACGCCGCCGGGTCCAGGGTGCGGGCCGTGCGGTCCGCCGTCGCGCGGGCCCACGGTCCGCTGCTGGCCGCCCCCACCACGAGGACCAGCAGCCCGCAGGCCGTGATCGTCCACCAGGCCGGGGCGGCCGCCCCGGCGAAGTCGGAACCGCGCGCCAGACCGGCCGCCAGGAGCGCGCCCACGACGGCGACGCCGAGCGTGCTCCCGGTCTGCCGGCTGGTGGACGCGATGGCGGCCGCGACCCCCGCCTGGGAGCGCGGCATCCCGGAGACCGCCGTATTGGTGATCGGCGCGTTCACCATGCCGAAGCCGAGCCCGAACAGCACGTACCCGGTGAACATCAGCGCGGTGGACGTCTCGCCCCGGAAGGCGGCGAACAGCAGCCCGCTCGCCGCCATCGCGACGCCGGCGATCAGCAGCGGCAGCCGCGGCCCCCGGCTGCCCACCAGACGGCCCGACAGCGGCGCGACGAGCATGGTCAGCGCGGCCATCGGGAGCATGTAGAGCCCGGCGTGCAGCGCGTCCAGCCCCCGCACGTCCTGCAGGTACAGGGTGTTCAGGAAGAGGAACCCGGCCATCCCCGCGAAGGCGCTCACGGCGATGACCGTGGCCCCGCTGAAGGGAGCGCTCCGGAAGAACCGGAAATCGATCAGGGGCTCCTCGCGCCGGGGCTCGTAGCGCAGCAGCCCCACCAGCGAGGCGGCGGCGACCAGCGCGCAGCCCATGATCAGCGGGGAGCGCCAGCCCGCGGCCGGCGCCTCGATGATCCCGTACGTCAGACTTCCCAGCAGGGCCATGACCAGCAGCTGGCCCACCGGGTCCATGCGGCGCGGCCGGGCCGCACGGGACTCGGGGATGTGGCGCAGGGTCAGGGCGAGGGCGATCAGGCCGACCGGCAGGTTCACCCAGAAGATGGAGCGCCAGCCCACCGAGTCCACGAGCACACCGCCGATGAGCGGGCCCGCGGCCATGGAGATCCCGGCGACCGCGCCCCAGACCCCGATGGCCCGCGCCCGCTCCGCAGGATCGGTGAAGGTGTTGGTGATGATCGACATCGCCACCGGGTTGAGCATCGCGCCGCCGACCGCCTGCACCATCCGGTAGGCGATGAGCCAGTCGAGGGTGGGGGCGAGCGAACACAGCAGCGAGCCGACGGTGAAGAGCACCAGACCCGCGACGAACACCTTGCGGCGGCCGATCCGGTCCGCCGTCGAGCCCGCCAGCATCAGCAGCGAGGCCAGCACGAGCGTGTAGGCGTCGATCGTCCACTGCATCCCCGCGACCGAGGCGTTCAGATCGCGGCGCATCGACGGCAGCGCGACGTTGAGGACGGTGTTGTCGAGGCTCACGATCAGGAGGCTCATGCAACAGATCGCCAGGACGAGCATGCGCTGGCGGCGGCCCGGCTGACTCGGCTCGATCATGCGCCCGATGGTACGTCTGCCCCACCGCCCCGGCATGCGGGACAATGGGCGGATGACCACGCTCCCTCAGCCCCTCGCGATCGGCCCGCACACCGTGCAGCCCCCGGTGGTGCTCGCGCCGATGGCCGGCATCACCAATGCCCCGTTCCGTACCCTCTGCCGGGAGTTCTCGGGCGGCAAGGGGCTGTTCGTGAGCGAGATGATCACGACCCGCGCCCTGGTCGAGCGCAACGAGAAGACCATGCAGCTGATCCACTTCGACGAGACCGAGAAGCCCCGCTCGATCCAGCTGTACGGCGTCGACCCGGTGACGGTCGGCAAGGCGGTCCGCATGATCGTCGAGGAGGACCGCGCCGACCACATCGACCTCAACTTCGGCTGCCCGGTCCCCAAGGTGACCCGCAAGGGGGGCGGCTCCGCGCTCCCGTACAAGCGGAACCTGCTGCGCGCCATCCTGCGCGAGGCCGTGGCCGGCGCCGGCGACCTCCCGGTGACGATGAAGATGCGCAAGGGCATCGACGACGACCACCTCACCTATCTCGACGCCGGCCGGATCGCCGTCGAGGAGGGGGTCACCGCGATAGCCCTGCACGGGCGCACCACCGCCCAGCACTACGGCGGCACCGCCGACTGGGAGGCCATCGCGCGGCTCAAGGAGCACGTGCCGGAGATCCCGGTCCTCGGCAACGGCGACATCTGGTGCGCCGAGGACGCCCTGCGGATGGTCCGCGAGACCGGCTGCGACGGCGTGGTCGTGGGCCGGGGCTGCCTTGGGCGGCCGTGGCTGTTCAACGACCTGGTGGCGGCCTTCGAAGGCCGCCCGGAGGACTTCCACAAGCCCACCCTGCGCGAGGTCGCGGGCACCATGCACCGCCATGCGCAGCTGCTGGGGGAGTGGATCGGTGACGAGGCGCGCGGGGTGATCGACTTCCGTAAGCACGTGGCCTGGTACCTCAAGGGGTTCTCGGTCGGCTCCGAGATGCGCAAGAAGCTGGCGGTCACCTCTTCCCTGGCGGAACTGGACGCTCATCTGAGCGAGCTGGACCTGGACCAGGCGTGGCCGGAGAGCGCGGACGGCCCGCGGGGCCGGACGTCCGGAAACAACCGGGTTGTCCTGCCGGAGGGCTGGCTGAAGGACCCGTACGACTGCGCGGGCGTCAGCGAGGAAGCGGAACTGGACACCTCGGGAGGCTGACATCTCGCCCTCCGTGGTGCGTGATATACGCCACGCATGGGAAGGGTTTCGCTCAGATGAGCGCTGAAGTCACGGATAAGACTTTCAAAGGGTGGCACTGGGTGCCACCCTTTGTGCGTTCAAGAGTTGAACGCAAATGTATCGATGATCGCTCATCCGAGCGCAACCAGGCCTCAAAGCCCCCCTCTCCCTTCGGAAGGTGAAGGCTCTTCGTACTTTCTGATTACCCATGAGTTACTTTCGATCTGCTGGCGCACGGGTGGTTACAGCCTCATGACGACCAAGTGGACGTACCCAGAAGCCTTCGATCTGGGTATGTTCCTGGCCGTCAGGGCAGCCACCGAGCCTCGAGGAGTCGAGACCCGTGTCGGAAAACAAAGATCAGAAGTTCGTCTACGACTTCACCGAGGGAAACCGCGACCTCAAGGACCTTCTCGGCGGCAAGGGAGCCAACCTCGCCGAGATGACCAACCTGGGTCTCCCGGTCCCTCCCGGCTTCACCATCACCACCGAGGCCTGCAAGGTCTACCTCGACAGCGGCACGGCCCCGGCCGAGCTCCGCGACGAGGTCAGCGCTCACCTTGCCGCCCTCGAGACGAAGATGGGCAAGAAGCTCGGTCAGTCGGACGACCCGCTGCTGGTCTCCGTCCGCTCCGGCGCCAAGTTCTCCATGCCCGGCATGATGGACACGGTCCTCAACATCGGCCTCTCCGACGAGTCCGTGACCGGCCTCGCCGCCCAGGCCGGCAACGAGCGCTTCGCGTGGGACTCGTACCGCCGCCTCATCCAGATGTTCGGCAAGACCGTCCTCGGCGTCGAGGGCGAGCTCTTCGAGGACGCCCTCGACGAGGCCAAGGCCGCCAAGAAGGTCACCGTCGACACCGACCTCGACGCCGCCGACCTCAAGAAGCTGGTCAAGGTCTTCAAGAAGATCGTCGCGAAGGAGGCCGGCCGCGAGTTCCCGCAGGACGCCCGCGAGCAGCTCGACCTCGCCGTCGAGGCGGTCTTCAACTCCTGGAACACCGACCGCGCCAAGCTCTACCGCCGCCAGGAGCGCATCCCGAGCGACCTGGGCACCGCGGTCAACATCTGCTCCATGGTCTTCGGCAACCTCGGCCCCGACTCGGGCACCGGCGTCGCCTTCACCCGCGACCCCGCCAGCGGCCACGCGGGCGTCTACGGCGACTACCTGCAGAACGCCCAGGGCGAGGACGTGGTCGCGGGCATCCGCAACACCGTGCCGCTCGCGGACCTGGAGGCCATCGACAAGGCCTCGTACGACCAGCTCATGACGATCATGACGACGCTGGAGACCCACTACAAGGATCTCTGCGACATCGAGTTCACCATCGAGCGCGGCCAGCTGTGGATGCTCCAGACCCGCGTCGGCAAGCGCACCGCGGGCGCCGCCTTCCGCATCGCCACCCAGCTCGTGGACCAGGGCCTGATCGACGAGGCCGAGGCCCTCCAGCGCGTCAGCGGCCACCAGCTGGCGCAGCTGATGTTCCCGCGCTTCGACGAGGGCGCGAAGACCACCCTGCTCGGCCGCGGCATCGCCGCCTCGCCGGGCGCGGCGGTCGGCAAGGCCGTCTTCGACTCGTACACGGCCGTCAAGTGGTCCCGCTCCGGCGAGAAGGTCATCCTGATCCGCCGCGAGACCAACCCGGACGACCTGGACGGAATGATCGCCTCCGAGGGCATCCTGACCTCGCGCGGCGGCAAGACCTCGCACGCCGCCGTCGTCGCCCGCGGCATGGGCAAGACCTGTGTCTGCGGCGCCGAGGAGCTCGACGTCGACACCAAGCGCCGCCGCATGACGGTCGGCGAGACGGTGATCGAGGAGGGCGACGTCGTCTCCATCGACGGCTCCACCGGCAAGGTCTACCTCGGTGAGGTACCCGTCGTACCGTCCCCGGTCGTCGAGTACTTCGAGGGGCGCATGCACGCCGGCGCCGACGACGCCGACGAGCTCGTCGCCGCCGTGCACCGGATCATGGCCTACGCGGACCGCGTCCGCCGCCTGCGGGTGCGCGCCAACGCCGACAACGCCGAGGACGCGCTGCGCGCCCGCCGCTTCGGCGCCCAGGGCATCGGCCTGTGCCGTACCGAGCACATGTTCCTCGGTGAGCGCCGCGAGATGGTCGAGCGCCTGATCCTCGCCGACACCGACGGCGAGCGCGACGAGGCACTCAGTGCCCTGCTGCCGCTCCAGAAGAAGGACTTCGTCGAGCTGTTCGAGGCGATGGACGGCCTGCCCGTCACCGTCCGCCTGCTCGACCCGCCGCTGCACGAGTTCCTGCCCGACATCACCGAGCTGTCGGTGCGCGTCGCCCTCGCCGAGTCCCGCAAGGACGCCAACGAGAACGACCTGCGCCTGCTCCAGGCCGTCCACAAGCTGCACGAGCAGAACCCGATGCTGGGCCTGCGCGGTGTCCGCCTCGGTCTGGTCATCCCCGGTCTGTTCGCCATGCAGGTACGGGCGATCGCCGAGGCCGCGGCCGAGCGCAAGAACGCCAAGGGCGACCCCCGCGTCGAGATCATGATCCCGCTCGTGGGCACCGTCCAGGAGCTGGAGATCGTCCGCGAGGAGGCCGACCAGGTCATCGCCGAGGTCGAGGCCGCCACCGGCACGAACCTCAAGCTGACCATCGGCACGATGATCGAGCTGCCGCGCGCCGCCCTGACGGCCGGGCAGATCGCCGAGGCCGCGCAGTTCTTCTCCTTCGGCACGAACGACCTGACCCAGACGGTGTGGGGCTTCTCCCGCGACGACGTCGAGGCCAGCTTCTTCACCGCGTACCTGGAGAAGGGCATCTTCGGGGTCTCGCCCTTCGAGACCATCGACAAGGACGGCGTCGGCTCGCTGGTCCGCTACGCCGTCGAGCAGGGCCGGGCGACCCGCCCCGACCTCAAGCTCGGCGTCTGCGGTGAGCACGGCGGCGACCCCGAGTCCGTCCACTTCTTCCACGAGGTCGGCCTCGACTACGTCTCCTGCTCGCCGTTCCGGATTCCGGTGGCGCGCCTGGAGGCCGGCCGTGCGGCCGCCGAGGCGAAGGGCAGCGACAGCCGCTGACCCCCGGCCCGGAGAAGGGCCCCCACAGACCGCGCCTGCCCCCGGGTTCCCTGACTGCCCGAGGGCGGGCGCGCCTATTTTTTTGTGTTCAACAAATCTTTACGCCAGCAGGCGGTGGACGGATCCCCACCCGTCCACCGCCGCTGTCATTCTGCCGGGCACGTCGGCGCTTCCCGGTGCGACCGACCGCCAGGCCCCGCAAAGCCCCCCACGGCCTTCACGGAGCGTTTCGGTCGCATCGGAGTGTGCCCGGCGGAGTACAGGATTTCGGTTGTCACGCCCCTGCCGAAAGGGGTTTCAACTGTGGCCGAAAGGGCGTGGTGACCACGTGTGACGGCATGCATACTCATGGGGCGGGGGGATTGCGGTTGCACAGGTGGGGGTTCGGTGCTGCGTATCCATTTCACTGGAGTGGACCTGGCACGCGTACGGATGGCAGGGCGTCCCGATGCGTTGTGGGAAACGATTCTCAGTTTTCACCGTTTAAGGGACCGGCGAGATGCCCGGTTCTTCGGTGAATGGCGCACGGAAACACGGAGCAGGTTGAATGGTGAAACACGCGTGCTCGGCATGCTCATACCGGGACGCGGCTATTTCCCCGATTTCCTGACCCCCGTGGAGGGCCAGTACGGGTGGGACGTGGCGCTCGACGCACTGCGCGGGATCCGGCCCGAGCGGATGCGCCGCGAGCTCTCACTGCTCGGCGGCGGCTCCGGACCGGGCGCGGGCTCCGGGGCGGGCGCGGGCGCGGGAGCGTCGATGGCGCCGCGGCTGCGGGAGTTCATGGACGGCGGCACCAAGCACCTGCCCAGACTCCTGGGCGAGCTGCGCGCCTACCACCGGGCGGCCGTGGAGCCGTACTGGACGCACATCCAGGCCCAGATAGAAGCGGAGCGGGCCGCACGCGGCCGGGCCCTGCTGGACGGGGGCGCGGACGAACTGCTGGCCTCGCTGCCGCCGATGCTGCGCTGGCGGGCCCCGGTGCTGGAGTGCGACTACCCGGTCGACCGGGACGTACGGCTGCGCGGGCGCGGGCTGCTGCTCCAGCCGTCCTTCTTCTGCCGGCGCACCGCGGTCACCCTGCACGATCCGGAGCTGCCGCCGGTGCTGGTCTACCCGGCCGCCTCGCACCTGGCCTCGGCCCCCACGGGTGGCGAGGCCGCGCGCACCGTGCACGTGGAGGAGCAGCGCCAGCGCACGCTGGGCAAGCTGGTGGGGCACACCCGCTCGGTGGTGCTGCGGGCCATCGGCGACGGCGCCACCACCAGCGAGCTGGCCCGCCGGGCGGGGGTGTCGCTGGCCTCGGCGAGCCAGCACGCCTGCGTGATGCGGGAGGCGGGGCTGGTCACCACCCTCCGCCACGGCAACGCCGTGCTGCACACCGTGACCCCGCTGGGCGCGGCGCTGCTCAAGGGCGGCGCGGTCGCCTCGTGAAACGCGGGCGCCTCGTGAAACACCGCGGCCCCCGGCGGGATGCCGGGGGCCGCGGCGGGGCGGGGCGGGGCTCAGGTGCGGAAGGGGCCCGTCACCTCGTAGGTGATGCCGCCCGAGGAGCTGCCGCTGGTGCCGCGCTGGCTGGAGAAGTAGAACCGGTTGCCGGCCGGGGAGAAGGCGGGGCCGCAGATCTCCGAGGAGGACTGGCCGGTGATCCGCAGGAACGGCGCCACCACGTCGTCCGGGGTGATCACGCAGATCTCCATGTTCCCGCCGTCCTCGGCGACGTACAGGTCGCCGTACGAGGACCCGGTGACGTTGTCGACACCCGTCAGCGGGGCCGCGCCGCCCGGCACCAGGGAGTCGTCGTACGCCAGCTCGTAGGTGTTGTTCGCGAGGTTGAGCTGCCAGACCCGGCCGTCGCCCTTGGTGGTGAACCAGACCGTGTCGTTGGCGTAGTGGCAGCCCTCGCCGCCGTTGAACTTCTTCGCGCCCGAGACCTGGCTGCGGGTCGCGGTCGGGGAGCCGTCCGGGTCCGGCACGTTGGCCCAGGTGAAGGAGCCGGAGGTGGCCGTACCCGCTTTGAGGACCTGCAGGGTGCCCGAGGAGAGGTCGCCCCAGGTGGTGGGGACGAAGCGGTAGAAGCAGCCGCTGGAGTCGTCTTCGGTGAGGTAGACGACCTTGCGGACCGGGTCGGCGGCCGCCGCCTCGTGGTTGAAGCGGCCCATCGCGGAGCGGCGGACGGCTGCGTTCACTCCCCACGGGTCGGTCTCGTACACGTAGCCGAGGCTGACCTCCTCACAGGACAGCCAGGTGTTCCAGGGGGTCGCGCCGCCCGCGCAGTTGCGGTTGGTGTTGGACAGGATCCGGTAGGCGGAGGTGATCGAGCCCGACGAGTCGAACTTCACCGCGCTCGCGCCGCCGGTGGAGGAGATCTCCGAGTTGGAGACGTAGATCCAGCCCGTGCCGTCGGCGAAGCAGGCGCCGCCGTCAGGGGCGCTGTGCCACTTGTACGTGGTGGAGCCGACGTTCTGCCCGGAGCGGGCGATCACCCGGCTGCTGAAGCCGGCCGGCAGCTGGATGCCGTTCGCGTCCGCCGCGCCGAGCGCTCCGTACGGTCCGGCGCCGGGCTGGGCGGGCGCCGCGTAGGCGGCACCGCGCATCAGCGTTCCGCCGAAGGCGGCGGCCGACGAGCCGATCACTGCGCCGCGCAGGAAGGTACGACGTTCCACGGTCACTCCTGTGGGAGGAAGGCCCCGCGGCCGGTCGGACGCGGGGTCGCACGCGTCGAGGAACCTAGGAGGCGCCAGTTGACGTGGCGCCAATTCCTCATTACGTACGAGCGACCGGTCAGGTGCAATCCTCCGGCGGGGATTTCCGGGCCCCGGGGCGCTCTTTCCGCCAGGCCCCGCGCACCTCGGCCGCGCCGATTTCCCGGCCGGTGCCCGATGCGGCGTATCGAGGGACTTTCGCCCCTGGGGAGGCCCGCGATGGGGAAGGATGGTGGAGCGATGAACCACTTCGCCGCCGCCGACGACATCTCGGGCCGCGCCGACCTCGACGTCGTGCTGCGCCGCTTCTACACCGCCGCCTTCGCCGACGCCCGGATCGGGCCCTTCTTCACCGAGATCGCCGGCACGGACCTCGAGTCCCACCTGCCCCGGATCACCGACTTCTGGGAGCGGGCCCTGTTCCGCACCGCCGAGTACCGGCGCGACGCGTTCGCCCCGCACGCCGCCCTGCACTCGGCGCGGGCGCTGACCGCCGCCGACTTCGGGCGCTGGGTGCAGCTGTGGCACGCGACCATCGACGGTCTGCACCGGGGACCGAACGCCGAGCGGGCCAAGGCGCAGGGCGAGCGGATCGCACGGGCCGTGCACGAGCGGCTCGCCGGCCCCGACGCGTCCATGGAGGGCGAGGACGGCCTCGGCTTCGTCCCCCTGGCGGCCCTCATGCTGCGTTCCGCCGCCTGACCTGCGGTTTCGTGCCGCAGGTCAGGCCGGGGAAGAAATCTTGAAAAAATCTCGCGGGGAGCGATGAGTTTCCCCGGGGCCCCCGGTCTACCCCTCGAAAGCAGCAAACACCGCGCGAGAGAAGAGAGACCGAGATGTCCCAGCCCCAGATGATCTTCGTCAACCTGCCGGTCAAGGACCTGGACGCCGCCAAGGCCTTCTGGGAGAAGCTCGGCTACTCCTTCAACCCGCAGTTCACCGACGAGACCGCCGCCTCCCTGGTGATCAGCGACACCATCTTCGCGATGCTGCTGACCGAGGAGAAGTTCAAGGAGTTCGCCACCAAGCCCGTCGCGGACGCAGCCAAGACCACCGAGGTGATGGTCGCCCTGAGCGCGGACAGCCGCGCCAAGGTCGACGAGGTCGTCGACGCCGCTCTCGCGGCGGGCGCCACCGAGCCGCGGCCGGCCATCGACATGGGCTTCATGTACGGCCGCGCCTTCGAGGACCTGGACCACCACGTGTGGGAGTACGTCTGGATGGGCCCGGCCGCCATCGAGGGCTGATGCCGGCTACGAGGTCGCGGCGGTCCGCACCGGGTAGGTACGGACCGCCACCTCCTCGTCGTCCAGGCAGCGCCCCGACTCCAGGTCGAAGCGCTGCTTGAGCAGCGGCGAAGCCACGAAGGGACGGCCCGCCGCACTCCCCAGCAGCCCCCGCGACAGCACGTGCGCGCCCGTGAAGGGGTCCTGGTTGCCGATGGCGTACGCGCGCCCCGCGCGGTCGACGAACACCGCGGCCTGACTCCCGTCGGGCAGCAGGGCCGCGACCCCGCGCCCGGGGATGAGGGCGGACAGCTCGCACACCGTCAGCCAGCCCTGCGCCACTTGCAGTTCCACGGTCATCGGACGGCACCTCCAATGGTCAGGACGGCCAGGTCGGGCTTGACCTGGTCACGCTCGGGGACGAATTTCACGGTCGGGTCGGGAGCGCCGGGCGCGTTGACGAAGGACACGAACCGGCGCAGCCGCTCCGGGTCCTCGAGCGTCTCCGCCCATTCGTCGCGGTAGTGCGCCACGTGGTCGGCCATCAGGGCCTCCAGCTCCGCGCACAGCCCCAGCGAGTCGTGCACGACCACGTCCCGCAGATGGGCCAGGCCGCCCTCGAGCCGCTCCAGCCAGGTCGAGGTCCGCTCCAGCCGGTCGGCGGTGCGGATGTAGAACATCAGGAACCGGTCGATCAGCCGGATCAGTTCCGCATCGGACAGGTCCTGGGCGAGGAGGTCGGCGTGGCGCGGGGTGGCCCCGCCGTTGCCGCCCACGTAGAGGTTCCAGCCGCTCGCCGTCGCGATGACCCCGAAGTCCTTGCTCTGCGCCTCCGCGCACTCGCGGGTGCAGCCGGAGACCGCCGACTTGAGCTTGTGCGGGGCGCGCAGCCCCCGGTAGCGCAGCTCCAGGTCGATGGCCATCCGTACGCTGTCCTGTACCCCGTAGCGGCACCAGGTCTGTCCCACACAGGACTTCACCGTCCGCAGGGCCTTGCCGTACGCGTGCCCGGACTCGAAGCCGGCGTCGACGAGCCGGGCCCAGATCCGCGGGAGCTGGTCCACGCTCGCGCCGAAGAGGTCGATCCGCTGGCCGCCGGTGATCTTCGTGTAGAGGCCGAAGTCGCGGGCCACCTCGCCGATCACGATCAGCTTGTCCGGGGTGATCTCACCGCCGGGGATGCGCGGGACCACCGAGTAGGAGCCGTTGCGCTGCATGTTCGCGAGGAAGTGGTCGTTGGTGTCCTGAAGGGCGGCCTGCTCCCCTTCCAGGACGTAGCCGCTGGCGCCGACGGTCGGGGCAAGCGAGGCGATGATCGAGCCGACGGTGGGCTTGCACACCTCGCAGCCGTCGCCACCGCGGGCCTCGGGGCGGCCGTGGCCGTCCAGGAGCTCCTGGTACGAGGCCAGCCGCCGGGTGCGGACGATCTCGTACAGCTCGGCACGGGTGAAGGGGAAACAGCCGCACAGCCCCTTGTCGGCGGAGGCCGGCAGCAGCTGCCCGATCACCTTGAGGCAGCCGCCGCAGCCGGTGCCGGCCTTGGTGCACTTCTTGACCTCGGGGAGGGTGGAGAAGGCGGTGATGGCCTTCTTGGTGACGTTGTGACAGGAGCAGATCACCGCGTGGTCGGGGAGCGCGGCCGGGCCGAGTGCGACGGGCGCGCCGAGACCGGCCGGCAGGACCAGCTGCTCGGGGGCGACGGGCGGCACGCTGCCGGTGAGGGGGCGCAGCAGGCCGTACGAGTCGGCGTCGCCGACCAGGACCCCGCCGAGCAGGACCCCGTCCGGGGAGACCACCAGCTTCTTGTAGACACCGGAGCGGGAATCGGACCAGACCACGTCGAGGCTGTCGGGCGTGCTGCCGTGGGCGTCGCCGAAGGAGGCCACGTCCACGCCGAGCAGCTTGAGCTTGGTGGAGAGGTCGGCTCCGGTGAACTCCTTCTCGCGGCCCAGCAGATCGTCGGCGGCGGTTTCGGCCATCTCGTAGCCGGGGGCGACCAGGCCGTAGACGCGGCCGTCGGAGGCCAGCGCGCACTCGCCGATGGCGTACACGTGCGGGTCGGAGGTGCGGCAGCGGGAGTCGACCGCGATGCCGCCGCGCTCGCCGACGTCCAGGCCGCAGGCGCGGGCCAGCTGGTCGCGGGGGCGGACACCGGCGGAGAACACGACGAGATCCGTGTCGACGGCGGAACCGTCGGAGAGCAGCATGCCGTTGACGTGGCCGTCCTCGCCGGTCAGCACCTCCTGGGTGCCGACGCCGGTGTGGACGGTGAGCCCCATGTTCTCGATGGTGCGCAGCAGGGCGGCGCCGCCGCCCTCGTCGACCTGGACGGGCATCAGGCGCGGGGCGAACTCCACGACGCGGGTGGCGAGCCCGAGCCCCTGCAGGGCGCCGGCGGCTTCGAGGCCGAGCAGACCGCCCCCGACGACCGCGCCGCTGGTGCGGCCCTTGGCGTACTCCTCGATGGCGAGGAGGTCCTCGATCGTGCGGTAGACGAAGCAGCCGGGAGCGTCCTTGCCGGGGACGGGCGGCACGAACGGGAAGCTGCCGGTGGCCAGGACCAGCACGTCGTACGGGAACACCTGCCCGGAGCGGGAGGTGACCGTACGGGCGGCCCGGTCCACGGCCTCGGCCGGGTCGCCGAGGTGGAGGCTGATGCCGTGCTCCTCCATGAACCCGGGCGGTGTCAGGGACAGGTCCTCGGCGGTGCTTCCGGAGAAGTACGAGGTCAGGTGGACGCGGTCGTAGGCGGGCCGGGGCTCTTCGCAGAGCACGGTGATCCGGTGGGACCGGGTCGCACCGCGCTCGGCGAGCGCCTCCAGGTAGCGCTGGCCGACCATGCCGTGCCCGATGAGCACGATCGCGGGCAGGGGCTCGGTCATGTCAGTGGCCTCCGTCGTCGGTGAGCAGGTGGAACAGGTCGAGGGGTGCCTCGTCGCCCTCCCAGGTGCGGGCGACGGCGCCCACGGTGGAGAGCTCGCCGAGCAGGACCCCGCCGATGAGGCGGTCGTCGCGCAGGACGACCGTCCGGTAGGTCCGCCGGGTGGCGTCGGCGAAGCGGACCACGTCGTCGCCGGGGCGGGGGGTCGTCTCGCCGAAGGCGGCGAGGTCGAAGTGGCCGCCGGCTCCGCCGAGGGTGAGCCGGGTGAGGGCGCGGGTGCCGGTGTACTGCGCGGGGGAGCCGGTGAGGGTGGCGGCGAGGGCGTCGGCCTGCTCCAGCGCGGCTCCGGCCAGGCCGTACACCTGGCCGTCGTGTTCGGCGCAGTCGCCGATGGCGTGGATCCGGGGGTCGCTGGTGCGCAGCCTGCCGTCGACCACGACGCCCTTGCGGACCTCGAGCCCGGCGGCCTGGGCGAGTCCGGTGCGGGGCCGTACGCCGCAGGCGAGCACGACGACGTCGGCCTCCAGCCGGTAGCCGTCGGCCAGCTCGGCCCCGGTGACGCGGCGGCGGGCCGGTGCGGCCCCGCTGGCGCCGCCGGCCCGGCCGGGCCGGCCCGCGCGCGGGGCAGGGGAGGACGTGGTCAGGCCGCGGACCCGGCATTCCGTGTGGATCTCGACGCCGAGGCCGGTCAGGTGGGTGTGCAGCAGCGCGGAGGCCTCCGGGTCCAGCTGGCGCTCCATCAGGCGCGCCGCCTGCTGCGCCAGGACCACCTGGGCACCCCGCGCGGCCAGCGCCCTGGCCGCCGAGACGCCCAGCAGGCCGCCGCCGATCACCACCGCCCGCACGCCCGGACGTACGGCCTCCGAGAGCGCCAGGCAGTCGTCCATCGTGCGGAACGCGTGCACCCCGTCGGGCAGTTCCCGCCCCTCCGGCTCGAACAGCCCCCGCAGCGGCGGCAGCACCGGGTTGGACCCGGTGGCCAGCACCAGCGTGTCGTACGCCAGGGCCGCGCCGTCGTCGCAGTGGACCGTCCGGTCGGCCCGGTCGATCCGGACGGCGCGCACGCCCCGCCGCAGCGCCGGACCGGCCTCCGGGAGCGCGGCCACCTCCGGCGCGTACCGGCCGGCCAGCACCTCGGCGAGCAGCACCCGGTTGTACGGGACGTGCTGCTCCTCGCCGAGTACGGTCACCGCCGCACCGGCGCCCAGCCGCGCAGCGAGCCGCAGGCCCGCGAGGCCGCCGCCGATCACCACCACACGCTGCTTCGAGGTCATGCCCCGAGCGTGCGGGTCCGCTGTTTCCCCGCCGCATCGCCGTTGTTACCCGGACGGAACGCCGCCCTCAGCGCACGGGTCAAGCGTCCGTGAGGCCTCCCTCAAGGCCGCCTTAAGGATCACCGGAGCCGCCCGGCGGGCCCTTGGCGTGGGCCCATGCGAGATGTTGCGGTGCTGGTCAGGGGCGGGATGGCGGGCGGGGCGGGGGTGGTGACCCTGCTGTGGGCGGTGCAGGTGCGCCCCTCGGCCCGGCCCGACGCGCTGTTCGCCACGGCCGCGCACCTGACCGGCCTGCTCGCCGGGTACGGGGTGCTGGTGCTGCTGTTCCTGATGGCGCGGGTGCCCGCCGTCGAGCACGGGGCCGGCGCCGACCGGCTCGCCCGCTGGCACGCGCTCGGCGGCCGCCACGTGCTGCTCCTCTGCTTCGGGCACGGGCTCTTCGCCCTGCTGGGATACGCCGTGCACGAGGGGGTCGACGTGCTGTCCGCGGTCCGGGAGCTGCTCGGCTACCCCGCGCTCGCCGCCGCCTCGGCCGGGACCGTCCTCCTGGCCGCGGTCGGTGCGACCTCCGCCCGGGCGGTACGCCGCCGGGTGCCGCACGAAACCGAACACCCTGCGCATCACCGTCGAGGGGCTCGGCGGCCACTCCCGCCGGATCCGCCGCCTGCGGCCCGGCACGCGGGTCCTGGCCACCGGGCCGTTCGGGGCGCTCACCGCCGCCCGGCGGACGCGGCCCAAGGTGCTGCTGATCGCGGGCGGGGTCGGGATCACGCCCATGCGGGCCCTGTTCGAGACGCTGCCCGGCGGGCCCGGGGACATCACCCTGCTCTACCGGGCCGGGGCCGAGGAACAGCTCGTCCTGCGCGCCGAGCTGGAGGCCGTCGCCGCCGAGCGGCAGGCCGGGCTGCACTACCTGCTCGGGCCCTCCGGGGCCGCATACGATCCGCTCGCACCGCAGGCGCTGTCGGCGCTGGTGCCGGACCTCGCCGAGCACGACGTGTACCTGTGCGGACCGCCGGGGATGGCCGAGGCGGCCCGGGCGGGGCTGCTGCGGACCGGGGTGCCGGCCGGACGCATCCATTCCGAGTGCTTCGGCTTCTGAAATCCGAGAGGAACCGCCGTTCCATGCGTCATCCCCTGCACGTCGCCCTGTCCCCGGCCCCACCGGCCGAGTCGGCACCCGCTCCCGCCCCTGCCCCCGACCTTGCTCCCGTTCCCGCTCCCGCCCCCGCGGCCCGCGCCCGGCACCGCAGACCCCGCAGGCCCCCGGTGCTCGCCGCCGGGCTGGGGCTGGCCAGTGTGCTCGTCGCCAGCGCGCTGACCGCGGCCGTGGATCCCGCGGCGCCGGTGGCTCCGGACCGGGAGCCGGCCGGGCGAAGCTCAACGTTTGCGCAAGTTTCCGGGGATTGATGGATCCCGCGCCCGACAGGTCCATAGGGTCAGGTTGTGCCTGACATATCACTGACCATGATCATCATGCTGTGCGTGGCCGCGGCGGCGGCCGGCTGGATCGACGCCGTGGTGGGCGGCGGCGGCCTGCTGCTCCTTCCCGCCCTGCTGCTCGGCCT
Organism: Streptomyces sp. NPDC046303; assembly: GCF_055588085.1. NCBI lineage: Bacteria > Bacillati > Actinomycetota > Actinomycetes > Kitasatosporales > Streptomycetaceae > Streptomyces > Streptomyces sp. NPDC046303. The sequence continues at coordinate 118,617 of NZ_JBVJFA010000014.1, read as the reverse complement.
GCCCCAGGCCCACCCGGCCACCGTGCTCGGAACCAACAAGGCCGTCTCCATCGTCGGTACGACGGGCGCGGCCGTGACCTACCTCCGCAGGGCCCCGGTGGACGTGAAGCTCGCCGCGCGCATCGGCCTCGCCGCGCTCGCCGGATCGATGGGCGGCGCCGCGCTGGCCGGTGGCATCAGCAAGGACGCGCTCCGCCCGCTGATCATGGTGGTGCTGGTGGTCGTCGCCGCCTTCGTGCTGTTCCGGCCCGCCTTCGGCACCGCCCCGAGCGCCTCGCCCGTCAGCCGTCAGCGGGTGCTGCTCGCCATCGGTCTCGCCGGGCTCGGCATCGGTTTCTACGACGGCCTCATCGGGCCGGGCACCGGCACGTTCCTCGTGCTCGCGCTGACCGCGCTGCTCCACCTCGACCTGGTCACCGCCTCCGCGAACGCCAAGATCGTCAACGTCTGCACGAACGCCGGGGCGCTCGCGACGTTCGCCTACCAGGGCATGGTGCTGTGGCAGCTGGCCGCGCTCATGGCGGCGTTCAACCTGGCGGGCGGCATGATCGGCGCCGGTATGGCCCTCAAGAAGGGCAGCGGCTTCGTCCGCGGCGTGCTGCTGACGGTGGTGGGCGCGCTGGTGGTCAAACTCGGCCTCGAGCAGTGGGGATAGCGGCCGCATGCCGCTCTAGTACGTGCCGGTGAGGTGGGCGAAGACGACCACGTTGCCGCGGTAGCCCGTCCGCGGCGAGAAACCCCCGCCGCAGGTGATCACCCGCAGCTCTGCGCGCGCCGAAGGACCGTACACGCGGGTGTCGGGGAAGGCCTTGGCGTCGTAGACCTCGACCGCGTGGACCGTGAACACGGCGGTACGGCCGTCCGCGCGCGGGACCTCGACGGTGGCCCCGCGGCGCAGGGCGCCCAGGTGGTAGAAGACCCCCGGCCCGGCGGCGTCGTCCACGTGCCCCGCGACGACGGCCGTGCCGGTGGCGCCCGGGGTGGTGCCGTCGCGGTACCAGCCGGCCAGGTCCGGCCGGTCGGGCGGCGGGACTTCGAGGCTGCCGCCCGGCTGCAGGCCGAGCCCGGTCAGCGGGGCGTCGACGCGGATGGAGGGGATCCGGATCCGCGTGGGCGGTGAGCCGGGGAGCGGCGCGATGCCGGGGCCCGTGGCCCCGGCGGCGGTCAGGGCCTCGGCGGGGGAGGGCAGCGGCGGCCCGACGGGCTCGCGGGAGCCGCTGGTCACGAGCCAGATGCCGACGCAGGCGGCGAGGGCCACGAGGCCTCCGTGGCGGGTTCCGCGGAAATCGCCACCCATGCGTGCCCCCTCGGCTTTCCGTTTCGGCTTCCGGTTCGGGGTGACTGGCCGTCGCCCGGCCCCGCGAACGGGGGGACCTCGCGGGGCGGGCGACGGGGGACGGTACCGGTCGGACCGCGGCCGGAGCCGCGGTGGGCGTCCGTCAGCTCCGCGTGCCGCTCGCCCGGCGACGCAGGAGCCAGGTACCGCCGACGGCGGTCGCGGCCAGCACGGCCGCTCCCGCCGCGATCTTGGCGGGGTCGGTGGTGGTGGTCGTGCCACCGCCCACCCCGGTCTGGACGTGGCCCTGCGGGCCGCGTTCGGTGACGACCAGGTCGCCGGTGGCGAACTTGCCGTTCGCGCAGGTCGCCCCGATGCCGTAGGTGCCGGCGCGGGTGCCGCGGGCGACCTGGAACTGCCCCACGACCACTTCCTTGTGCGTTCCGGGAACCAGCTTGAACCGGCCGCCGCCCACGGTGGTGGCATCGCCCTCGGCATGGCTGCCGGGTCCGCAGGCGGTGGTGTTCACCGTGACGGTGGCCCCCGGGGCGGCGGATTTCGGCCACACCTCGAGCTTGGCGAAGTCGCCGGGCGCGAAGCTCACCATGCCGAGATCCGCGGCGGCCACCGCACCGGCGACCGGGCCGGCGAAAGCCGCGCAGGTCATGGCGGCGGCAGTCAGCGCGTGGGCTGTACGTCGACGCATGGGAGCTCCCTGGAGACACGGGGTCGTGCTTCGAGATAACCCGGCCCGCCCGCCGCCCGCCTGCTGATGTCCCGTCAGGTTCCCTGGGGGGCGCCCCGCCGCCCAGCGGTTTGCGCAGGTCAGCGCCACTGATGCGGCCATACGGGCCGCCTTCGCCGTCCGGGTGACGTGGTGCCGGAGCGGTCAGGCAGGCGGCAGGAGCACCGTGGCCGAGGCGCCCGAAGGCGACAGGTTCGCCAGGACGACCCGCGCGCCGATCACCTGCGCCTGGCCGAGGGCGATGGTCAGGCCGAGCCCGGTGCCCTGACCGCGCTCGGCGGCCCCGGTCAGGAACCGCTGCGGGCCCTCGCGCAGCAGCTTCTCCGGGAAGCCCCGCCCCCGGTCCCGGACGGTGACCGCGGTCCCGGACACGGTCACCGTGACCGGCCCCCCACCGTGCCGCCGCGCGTTGACCAGCAGGTTCGTCAGGATGCGCTCGAAGCGCCGAACGTCGGTGCGGACGTACGTGCCCCCCTCCGCGCCACAGCCGCCGGACGCGCCCACCACCTGCGCCGCCACCCCCGAGCGCCGCGTGATCGACTCCACCAGCGGCCCCAGCCGGTGCGCCGCCAGCTGCGGCTCCTCCCGGTTGGCGTCGAGCCGGGCCACCTCCAGCAGGTCCTCGGTCAGCGTCCGCAGCGCCGCGACCCGGTCCCGTACGAGCTCCGTCGGACGCCCGGCCGGCAGCAGTTCGGCCGCGGTGTGCAGACCCGTCAGCGTGCTCGGCCAGCTCCTCGCGGTCGTCGTCCAGCGACAGCCGTACGGACAGCACCTGCGCCCTGCCGACCGGCCGGGCCGCCCAGACCGCCGGATGCGGCCCGGACATGTCCAGGAAGGTGGTCCGCTCCCCGGCGAGGGCCGCCGTACGCAGCGGGGCCGGCAACTGCGGACAGTCGATCCGGGCATCGGCCTCACCCACCTTGTCGGCGTCGAGCCGGCCGGTCAGCTCGTACACCTTCCGCACGCTGATCAGCTGGGTAAGGGCGCTCGCCCGCGCCGCATCGGCGATCTGCCGCGCGCGTGCCTCGTGGATCAGCAGCCCGATGGCGACCGCGACCAGCGAGCAGCCGACGGCGAGCAGGGCGGAGATCTTCCAGCGCAGGCCGAGGGCCCGCAGCAGATGCCGGCACCGGGTCAGGACGGCGCTCACCGGGTGCTCTCCCCGTCCTTGCGGAAGCGCCGTTCGTCGTTGACCACCGTCATCCGCTCGCCGTCCCAGTGGTAGCGCACGGCCTGTTCCGAGCCGTCGTCGGCGGCGATGCGGACCAGCAGGTCCGTACCGACCGTCTCGGCCGTCAGCTGCCGGCCGATGGTGAAGAGGATCGAGACGATCCGGCCGTTGACCACCGCGTAGACGCTCAGCGCCGAGCGGCCGGTCGGCACGTCCGCGGCGACGATCAGGTCCTGCTGCCCGTCGCCCGTCAGGTCCCGGTAGACGGCCGGGCGGATCCCGGCCCGGCCGGGCGCCCGCAGGCCGGCTTCCTCGCCGAGGTACGGCTTCATCCGGGGGTCGGCGCGCGCGATGTCCGTCGGATCCAGCCCGCTGAGCCCCTTCGCCCCGGGCCGGGGGGCGTCCTGGAGGGGCTTCGGCGCGGGTCACGGGCACCGGGAGGTTGTGTAACAGCGGTGCGTACGGTGGTGGGGCGCAGGCAGGTCGGGACCTTGGTCCCGGTCTGCGGAGTGTTCCGCCATACCCCAGGGAGGGGCCCGTGACACCGGTCGTCCGGCCACAAGATCCGACCGCTCCGCTGCCGTTCTTCGTCTACGGGACGCTGCGCCCGGGCGAGGTCAACCACGACCTGTTCCTGCGAGGCCGCACGGTCGCCGAAGAGCCCGCGAGCCTCCCGGACGCGGCGCTGTACGACGGCCCGGGCTATCCGTTCGCGGTCGACAGGCCGGGCTCGCTCGTGGTCGGGGAGCTGATCACCGCGGCGCCCGGGGCGTACGGGGAACTGCTGGCCGCGCTGGACGTCCTGGAGGAGTACGGGGGCCCGGGCCGCCCGGGGAACGTCTACGACCGGATCGCCCGCGACGCCCTGCGCGCCGACGGCACGCCGGTCCGGGCCTGGGTCTACCTGGCGTCACCGCTGCTCGCCCGGGACCTGCGGGAGTCGGGCACCGGGATACCGGGCGGCGACTGGCTGAAAAGAGCCCGGAGCGGCCCACAGCGGCCGGGGCCTGCCTAGAGCCCCTCGGCGCCGCGGTTGCGCAGCCGCTGGCCGTACTGCTGGAGCACCCACAGCTCCTCCTGGACCGCCGCCAGTTGCTCCGGCGGGGCCTGCGGGCCGAGCCGGGACAGCGTGCCCTGGATCTCGTGGACCCGGCGGTCGACGGCGCGCAGCCGCACCTGCACCAGCTGGACCCCCGCGTACATCTCGTCCACCGTCTTGGCGTGGATGGCCTCGACCGCCAGCTCCGTGACGAGCGCGCGGACGGTGTCGTTCGGGGCCGCGTCCCGGACGCGGGCCAGATAGTCGTCGGTACCGAGCGAGGCGCCGCCCGCGTCCAGGATCGCCTGGCGCACCGCCGCGTAGGGCGGGGCGGTGAACTCGTCCATCCCGTACGCGTCGAACGCCGGGGAGACCAGGGCCGGGCGCTGGAGGGCCAGCTTCAGCAGCTCCCGTTCGGTGCGGTGGGCCGGGCTGCGCAGGTTCAGCGCGGGACCGCCGGCCGGCTGGGCGGCGGGCGCGGGGGCGGCCTCGTAGGAGGGGCGGCCCCGGCCCTGCTGCTGGGGCTGGTTGCCGCGCTCGCGGGCCCAGCGGGCCAGCTGCGCGACGCGCTTGACCACGAACTGTTCGTCGCGGATGCCGAGCATGCCCGCGAGCTGCACGGCGGACTCGTGCTGGATGGCGATGTTCTTGATGTTCGCGACGACCGGAGCCGCCTCGTCCAGCGCTGCCGCCCGGCCCGCCGGGTTCTCCAGGTTGTGCCGGGCGACGATGTGCCGCAGCGCGAACTCGAAGAGCGGAGTCCGGGAGTCCACGAGACCGGCGACGGCCGCGTCGCCCTGGGCGAGGCGCAGGTCGCAGGGGTCCATACCCCCCGGGGTGATCGCGATGGAGGTCTCGGCGGCGAACTTCTGGTCGTCCTCGAAGGCCCGCAGCGCCGCCTTCTGGCCGGCCGCGTCACCGTCGAAGGTGAAGATCACCTCGGCGGTGGCGTTGTCCATCAGCAGCCGTCGCAGGATCTTGATGTGGTCCCCGCCGAAGGCCGTGCCGCAGGTGGCGATCGCGGTGGTCACCCCGGCCATGTGGCAGGCCATCACGTCCGTGTAGCCCTCGACCACCACGGCGCGCGAGGTCTTCGCGATCTCCTTCTTCGCCAGGTCGATGCCGTACAGGACCTGGGACTTCTTGTAGATCGCGGTCTCGGGCGTGTTCAGGTACTTGGGGCCGTTGTCGTCGTCGCGCAGCTTGCGCGCGCCGAAGCCGACCACCTCGCCGCTGATGTCGCGGATCGGCCACATCAGCCGGCCGCGGAAGCGGTCGATGGGCTTGCCGCTGCGGCTGTCCTGGGCGAGCCCGGAGGTGATGAGCTCCTTGTCGGTGAAGCCCTTGCCGCGCAGGAAGCGGGTCAGGTGGTCCCATCCGGCCGGGCTGTAGCCCACGCTGAAGTGCGCGGCCGCCGCCTGGTCGAAGCCGCGCTCGGCGAGGAACTTGCGGCCGATCTCGGCCTCGGGGCTGCCCAGCTGGTCCACGTAGAACTGCGCGGCCGCCTTGTGCGCCTCGACCAGGCGGATCCGCTCACCGCGGCCGCTGGTGCCGGCGGTGTAGCCGCCCTCCTCGTACCGCAGGGTGATGCCCGCCTGGCCGGCGAGGCGCTCGACCGCCTCCGAGAAGGAGAGGTGGTCGATCTTCATGATGAAGTCGAGGGTGTCCCCGCCCGCCTGGCAGCCGAAGCAGTGGTAGAGGCCCTTGCTGGGGCTGACCTGGAAAGACGGGGACTTCTCGTCGTGGAAGGGGCACAGACCCTTGAGGTTGCCGCCGCCCGCATTGCGCAGCTGGAGGTAGTCGGAGACCACGGCGTCGATCGGGACCGCGTCCCGTACCGCCTTCACGTCGTCGTCGTTGATCCGTCCTGCCACGCGTGAAGTCTACGGCCGCCCGCCGGCAAACCCGCCGCCAGCCCTATGCCGTGAGCAGCGACGCGAGCGGAACCGAGGGGTCGGCCAGCTTTTCGCGGTCCACGGGCTCCTTCGACCTGATCAGGGCCTGGATGTGATCGGTGACGTCCCACACGTTCACGTTCATCCCGGCGAGCACCCGCCCCTCCGAGAGCCAGAAGGCGATGAACTCCCGCTTGCCCGCGTCGCCGCGGATCAGCACCTGGTCGTAGCCGCCGGGCGGCGCGTAGCCCGAGTACTCCAGACCCACGTCGTACTGGTCGGAGAAGAAGTACGGCACCCTGTCGTACGAGACCTCCTGCCCCAGCATCGCCCGTGCGGCGGCCGGACCCCCGTTGAGGGCGTTGGCCCAGTGCTCGACCCGCAGCCGGGTCCCGAGCACCGGATGGTGGGCGGCGGCCACGTCGCCGACCGCGAAGATCTCCGGGTCGGAGGTGCGCAGCGAGGCGTCCACCGCGATCCCGCCGCCGTGCTCCCGGTCGACGAGCGCCAGGCCGGAGGTCTCCGCGAGCGCGGTGCGCGGCGCGGCCCCGATCGCGGCGAGCACCGCGTGCGCCGGGTGCTCCTCGCCGTCGTCGGTGCGGGCGGCCAGCACCATGCCGTCGTGGCCGACGACCTCGGTGAGCCGGGCCCCGAAGTGGAACCGGACCCCGTGTTCGGCGTGCAGGTCCGCGAAGAGCCGGCCGATCTCCGGACCGACCACCGCGTGCAGCGGGGTGGGCTCGGGCTCGATGACGGTGACCTCCGCGCCGTACCCGCGGGCCGCCGCGGCCACCTCCAGGCCGATCCATCCGGCGCCCGCGATCAACAGGTGGCCGTTGTCCCGGCCGAGCCCGGCCAGGACGCCCTTCAGCCGCTCGGCGTGCGCGAGGCGCCGCAGGTGGTGCACCCCGGCCAGGCCCGTGCCCGGGATGTCCAGGCGGCGCGGTTCGGCGCCCGTGGCCAGCAGCAGCTTGTCGTAGTGCAGGGCGGTGCCGTCGCCGAGCACCACCTTCTTCGCGTCCCGGTCCAGGTGGACGGCGGGCTGGCCGAGGTGCAGCTCGATGTCGGAGGCCGCGTACCAGGACGGCTCGTGGACGAAGACGCTGTCGCGGTCGTCCTTGCCCGTCAGGTACCCCTTGGACAGCGGGGGCCGTTCGTAGGGGTGGTCGCGCTCGTCGCCGATCAGGATCACCCGCCCCGTGAATCCCTCGGACCTCAGCGTTTCGGCCGCTTTTGCCCCGGCCAGCCCCGCGCCCACGATGACGAACGTCCGGTGTGCGTCGACCACCTGATGCCTCCTCATAACCTCTCCGCCACATGCGACCACATGCGAGCGTCCCGCAATGAGCCTGCCGCGTGAAGGGGGAGTGGCCCGATCGGCTCACCCCCCGGCGCGTCGCGTGCGCTGGGTGAGGCGGGCGTGCAGGGAACGGGCGGAGGCGTCGGTGAGCGACGCGATCTGGTCGATGACCGCACGTTTCCTGGCCTTGTCGTCGGGCGCCGCGTCGAAGATGGCCCGGAACTGCGGGTCCAGGCCCTCGGGGGCGCGGGCGCTGAGCGCCTCCGCGAGTTCGGCCAGGACGATGCGCTGGTCGGCGCGGATCCGCTCCTGTTCGTCGCGCTGCATGACGTACAGGTCGGCGACGGCCTTGAGGACGGCGCACTCGTGGCGCGCCTCGCGGGGGACCACCAGTTCGGCGGCGTACCGGGTGAGGCGGCCGGAGCCGTACGCCTCTCGGGTGGCGCCCTCGGCGGCCAGGCAGAAACGGCCGATGAGCTGGCTGGTCGCGTCCTTCAGACGGGCCTGGGCCACGGCCGAGCCGTCGTACCCGTGCGGCCACCACTCCTGTTCCATCAGCCGGTCGAGGGCGGCCCGCAGCTCCTCGGGCTCGGTGTCGGCCGGCACGTAGCGGCCGATGGCGACCCGCCAGATCGCGGTGCGCTCGGGTTCCGCGAAGAGGAGGTTGGGGTCGAGGTGGCCGGCGTGCAGCCCGTCCTCGAAGTCGTGGACGGAGTACGCCACGTCGTCGGCCCAGTCCATGACCTGGGCCTCGAAGCACTTGCGGTCGGCGGGCGCGCCGAGGCGCAGCCACTCGAAGACCGGCAGGTCGTCCTCGTAGGCGCCGAACTTGACCGAGCCGGGGTCGGTGGGGTGTTGTCCCCTGGCCCACGGGTACTTGGTGGCGGCGTCCAGGCAGGCCCGGGTGAGGTTGAGGCCGACGCTGACGAGCTCGCCGCTCTCCGCATCGGGCACGAACCGCTTGGGCTCGAGGCGGGTCAGCAGGCGCAGCGACTGGGCGTTGCCCTCGAATCCGCCGCAGTCCTTGGCGAACTCGTTGAGCGCCTCCTCGCCGTTGTGGCCGAAAGGCGGGTGCCCCATGTCGTGGGACAGGCAGGCGGCCTCGACGAGGTCGGGGTCGCAGCCGAGCGCCGCGCCGAGTTCCCGGCCGACCTGGGCGCACTCCAGGGAGTGCGTCAGCCGGGTACGGGGGCTCGCGTCCCAGTCGTAGGACCGGGTGCCGGGGGTGACCACCTGGGTCTTCCCGGCGAGGCGGCGCAGGGCGGCGGAGTGCAGTACGCGGGCGCGGTCGCGCTGGAAGGCGGTCCGCCCGGGCCGCTTGTCCGGTTCGACGGCCCAGCGCTCGGTGGCGGTGGGGTCGTACAGGTCGTCTGCCGGGACGTACGCGGTGCCTTCCATGAAGAGACGGTAACCGGAACCTCTGACAAACCGGGATCAGGCGGAGAGGAGTTCCGGCCGTTCGGCGCTGCGGGGCAGGGCGCACGCCCGGTCGTAGCGGTGGAGCAGGAGCCGGGCCAGGGCCGGGTGGTCGCCCAGGGGCGCGGCGGCGACGGCGGGCGCCGCGGCGGCGGCCTGGGCGGCGAACCGGCCGGGCGCGGCGAAGTACGAGGCCACGGCCGGGCGGTGGTGGCCGCGGGCGGCCAGGGTGCGCACGGCCTCGGGGACGGTGGGGGAGGCGGCGGAGGCGTAGGCGGGGAGCACCGGCACGCCGCCGAGGCGCTCGCCGAGCAGGGCGGCGGTGCGGCGGGTGTCGGCGGCGGACTCGGGATCGCGGGAACCGGCGGCGGCGAGCACGACGGCCGTACTCGCGTGGTGGGCGGAGCCCCAGCCGGCCTCCAGGAGGCGTTCGTACAGGGCCTCGACGAGCAGCGGGTGCGGGCCGAGCGGCGCGGCGACGGCGACCCGCAGGTGCGGGGCGGCGGCCGCCGCGGCCGGGAGGTCGCGTTTGACGTGGTGGCCGCGGCCGAGGAGCAGCGGGACGAGGACCGCCCCGCCGTCGAGCTCCCGCAGGGTGTCGCCGAGGAGCGGGAGGTTCAGCTCGATGTGCCCGAGCCGGACGTCGAGCCGGGGGCGGAGCTCGCGGACCCGTTCGAGGAGCGCGAGGGCGGTGTGCAGGGCGCGCGGGTCGCGACTGCCGTGGGCCACGGCGACGAGGGTGGGCTGGTGCATGGGTGGGCTCCGTGGGGCCGGGCGCGCGGCGGGCGCACTCCGCTGAGCTGCGTGCCGAGCTGGGCGGTGATCCGGGACAGCAGTTCGGCGGCGCTGCCGAAGGGGAGGGGCAGGGTGTCGGGAGGGTGCACCGGCTCCGTCATGAACCGATCCTGCGCGCCGGAGGTTGCCGCCGCGTTGCGCCGGGGTGACGGGTGTTTTCCGGGTGCTCACCGGTCGGCTCGGTCATTCGTGCGGGTGAAAGGAGGGGAGGACGGAACTGGGGCCGCGGCCCACTCGTCAATCCGTGCGAACGAGGTGTGGTGCAGCGGGGTGCAAGGGGGGCGGTCATGAAGAAGGACAGCTGGGCTCGGGCGGCGGTGGCGGTGGCGGTGGCGGTGGTGCGGTCGGGGGCGCGGGCCGCGGCTCGGACGGCCGGTCGGGCGGCGGCGCGGGCCGTGGCGGGCCGGCGTCCGGGGCTGCCGCGCGGTGTGCGGGCGAGGCGGCGGGCCGTGCAGGTCGTGATGGCGGGCTGCGCGCTGGCGCTGCTGCCCGCGGCGTGGACGCACGCGTCGGCCGCGGACCGGCTGCGGACCACGGCCGGCGCGCCGTCCGCCGAGGTGGCCGTGGTGTTCGGGGCGGGCCTGTGGAACGGGCAGCCGACCCCGTACCTGGCCACCCGGCTCGATGCCGCCGCCGAGCTCTACCGCGCGGGCAAGGTGAAGGTGGTCCTGGTCACCGGGGACAACAGCCGCAGGGAGTACGACGAGCCGGATGCGATGCGCCGCTATCTGACCGGGCACGGAGTGCCGGACGGGAAGATCGTCAGCGATTTCGCGGGCTTCGACACCTGGGACTCGTGCGTCCGGGCCAAGCGGATATTCGGGGTCGACCGGGCCGTGCTGATCAGCCAGGGCTTCCACATACGCAGGGCCGTCGCCCTGTGCCAGGCGGCGGGCGTGGACTCGTACGGGGTCGGGGTGCCCGATGAGCACGATGCCACCTGGTACTACGGCGGCACCCGCGAGGTCTTCGCGGCCGGCAAGGCGGCGCTGGACGCGGCCTTCAAGCCCGACCCGCACTTCCTGGGACCCAAGGAGCACGGGGTGTCGCGGGCTCTGGGGGCTCTGGCAGACTGACGCGGCGCCGGCTATGACGGTTAGTCATATACAGGGTCGGTCCGGACGAGCGTCAGGGGTGGGGAACGTGGCTGTGGCGGATCTCAGCGGCAAGGTCGTGGTCATCACCGGCGGAGCCCGTGGTCTGGGCGCCGCGGCGGCGCAGGCCGTGGTGGACGGCGGCGGCCGGGTGCTGGTCACCGATGTGCTGGAGGCGGAGGGCGCGCAGACGGCCGCGAAGCTCGGCGGACCGGCCCGCTTCCTGCGGCACGATGTGACGAGCGAGGCCGACTGGCATGACGCCCTGGAGTACGCGGTCGCCGAGTTCGGCCGCATCGACGGACTGGTGAACAACGCCGGGATAGCCACCGGCCGGTTCCTGGAGCACGAGAGCGTCGAGCACTTCCGCCAGGTCGTGGAGGTCAACCTGGTCGGCGTGTTCATCGGCATCAAGACCGCGATCCCGCTGCTCAGGGCGAACGGCGGCGGCTCCATCGTCAACATCTCCTCCGCCGCGGGCCTGACCGGCCTCGCCCTCACCGCCGGGTACGGCGCGTCCAAGTGGGGCGTGCGCGGCCTGTCGAAGATCGGCGCGGTCGAGCTCGCCGAGGCCCGGATCCGCGTGAACTCCGTCCACCCCGGCATGACACTCACCCCGATGACCGCCCCCGTCGGGATCCAGGCCGGCGAGGGGAACTACCCCGGTGCCCCGATGGGCCGCGTCGGAGCCCCCGAGGAGATCGCCGCCGCCGTCGCGTTCCTGCTCTCGGACGCCGCCGGCTACATGACGGGCGCCGAGCTCGCCGTCGACGGCGGCTGGACGGCCGGCCTGACCGCGAAGCACCTGACGGGCCAGTGATCCCCGCGGAACGATCGTGCACGCGGAGATCCCCGGCCGCCCCGCGATGCGCCGGGCCTCACAGGAGCGGTCGGGGGCTGCTGAGCCGTAGCTGGCCGACTTGTAACGCGGGGCGGCGGCCCGCGTAACACCGCCGTCGCAGGCTGGGCCGTATGCACACCCCGGAAGCAGCCGCCACCGCCACGCACTGTCCGTACTGCGCGCTGCAGTGCGGTATGAACCTCCGCCCTGAGCCGGGCGGCGAAGGCGTCGCGGTGGAGGAGCGGGCGGACTTCCCCGTCAACCGGGGCGCGCTGTGCGGCAAGGGCCGTACCGCCCCCGCCGTGCTCTCCTCCCGGGTACGCCTGACCGGGCCGCTCGTCCGCACCCACGCCGGGCGGCTCGAACCGGCCACCTGGGAGGAGGCCCTCGACAAGGTCGCCGAGGGCCTCGCCCGCACGGGCCGCACGCACGGGCCGGACGCCGTCGGAGTCTTCGGCGGCGGCGGGCTCACCAACGAAAAGGCGTACGCGCTCGGCAAGTTCGCCCGGGTCGCCCTGCGCACCTCGCAGATCGACTACAACGGCCGCTTCTGCATGTCCTCGGCCGCCGCCGCGCACCAGCGGGCCTTCGGGCTCGACCGGGGCCTGCCCTTCCCGCTGGAGGACATCCCCCGCACCGGCTGCGTGATCCTCGTCGGCTCCAACCTCGCCGAGACCATGCCGCCCGCCCTGCGCTACCTGACCGAGCTGAAGGAGAACGGCGGCACCCTGATCGTCATCGATCCCCGCCGGACCCGTACCGCAGAACAGGCCGACCTGCACCTCGCCCCGCGGCCCGGCACCGACCTCGCGCTCGCCCTCGGCATGCTGCACCTCGTCGTCGCGCAGGGGCACACGGACGAGGAGTTCATCGCCGACCGGACCAGCGGCTGGGAGGCGGCCCGCGCCGCCGCCATGGCCCACTGGCCCGAGCTCGTGGAACGCATCACCGGCGTCCCCGTGCCCAAGCTGCGCGAGGCGGTCGAGATGTTCTGCGCGCCCGCTTCCGCGATGGTCCTCACCGCCCGCGGCCCGGAGCAGCAGTCCAAGGGCACCGACACCGTCGGCGCCTGGATCAACCTGTGCCTGGCCACCGGCCGGGCCGGCCGCCCGCTCTCCGGCTACGGCTGCCTCACCGGCCAGGGCAACGGCCAGGGCGGCCGCGAGCACGGCCAGAAGGCCGACCAGCTCCCCGGCTACCGCAAGCTGACCGACCCGGCTGCCCGGGCGCACGTCGCCGGGGTCTGGGGCGTCGACCCCGACAGCCTCCCCGGCCCGGGCCGCAGCGCGTACGAACTCCTCGACGCCCTCGGCACCGACGTCCGCGCCCTCCTCCTCATGGGCTCCAACCCGGTGGTCTCGGCCCCCCGCGCCGCCCACGTCGAAGAGCGCATCCGCTCCCTGGACTTCCTCGCCGTGGCCGACGTGGTCCTCTCCGAGACCGCCGCCCTCGCGGACGTGGTCCTCCCGGTCACCCAGTGGGCCGAGGAGACCGGCACCACCACCAACCTGGAGGGCCGCGTCCTGCTCCGCCGCCGCGCCCTCACCCCGCCGGCCGGGGTCCGCACCGACCTGGAAGTGCTCCACGGCCTCGCCGCCCGCCTCGGCGTCGAGAAGGGCTTCCCCACCGCCCCGGAGGAGGTCTTCGACGAACTGCGCCGCGCCTCCGCGGGCGGCCCGGCCGACTACTCGGGCATCAGCTACACCCGCATCGAGGCGTAACAGGGCGTCTTCTGGCCGTGCCCGGACGGCTCCTCCGGCACGCCCCGCCTCTTCCTGGACCGCTTCGCCACCGACGACGGCCTGGCCCGCTTCGTCCCCGTCTCCCACCGGGACGCCGACGAAGTCCCCGACGCCGACTACCCGCTGCTCCTCACCACCGGCCGCGTCGTCGCCCAATACCAGTCCGGCGCCCAGACCCGCCGTGTCGCGGAGCTCAACGCCGCCGCCCCCGGCCCCTTCGTGGAACTCCACCCCCGCCTCGCCGCCCGCCTCGGCGCCGTCGACGGCAGCCCCCTGGCGGTCACCTCCCGCCGCGGCCGCGCGGTGGCCCCGGCCCGCATCACCGACACCATCCGCGCGGACACGGTCTTCATGCCCTTCCACTGGCCGGGCGAGGGCCGCGCCAACACCCTGACCAACCCGGCCCTGGACCCGGTGTCCCGCATGCCGGAGTTCAAGGTCTGCGCGGTCCGCGTCGAGCCGGCCTGAGCGGTTCGCACGAACACGGGATCGGACATGGGTGCGGACGGCTTCGCGAGGTCCCCCGGCGGGTAACCATCCGGTCACGCACCGGACTCAGAAAGTGCTCGCACGCCCCTCGTGGCAGCGATGTGTCGTACCCCACACTGAGTTGCGGTGCCTGAGTCCTCGGACCCCTGGAGGTCGTCCCCGTGCAGACCCAGACGCAGCCCCCGACCGTCACCCTCACCGTGACCGATCAGCCCGAGCCCGAGGCCGAGGCCATGGACGACGAGCCGGAGCCCCTCGACCTGGCCGAGCAGATCGAACAGATCGAGAAGGTGCCGGCCCCGCGCAAGCGCGTGGACAGCGGGGGCGGAGCGGGTCCGTCCGCCGACCTGTTCCGGCAGTACCTGCGCGAGATAGGCAGGATCCCGCTGCTCACCGCCGCCGAGGAGGTCGACCTCGCGCGCCGCGTCGAAGCCGGGCTCTTCGCCGAGGAGAAGCTCGCCGGCACCCCGGACCTCGACTCCCAGCTCGCCTTCGACCTCGACAAACTCGTCGTCATGGGGCGCATGGCCAAACGCCGGCTCATCGAGTCGAACCTGCGCCTCGTCGTCTCCGTCGCGAAGCGCTACGTGGGCCGCGGGCTCACCATGCTCGACCTCGTACAGGAGGGGAACCTCGGGCTCATCCGCGCCGTCGAGAAGTTCGACTACGCCCGCGGGTTCAAGTTCTCCACGTACGCCACCTGGTGGATCCGGCAGGCGATGTCCCGGGCCCTCGCCGACCAGGCCCGGACCATCCGCGTCCCCGTCCACGTCGTGGAGCTGATCAACCGGGTCGTGCGCGTACAGCGCCGCATGCTCCAGGAGCGCGGGTACGAGCCCACCGCCGAAGAGGTCGCCGCCCACCTGGAACTGACCCCGGAGCGGGTCCTCGAGGTGCTCCGCCTCGCCCAGGAGCCGGTCTCGCTGCACGCCCCGGTCGGCGAGGAGGACGACGTCGCGCTCGGCGACCTCATCGAGGACGGCGACGCCGCCTCCCCGGTGGAATCCGCGGCGTTCTTCCTGCTGCGCGAACACCTGGAAGCCGTGCTGTCGACCCTCGGCGAACGCGAGCGCAAGGTCGTCCAGCTGCGCTACGGACTCGACGACGGGCGCCCGCGCACCCTGGAGGAGATCGGCCGGATCTTCGGCGTGACGCGCGAACGGATCCGCCAGATCGAGTCCAAGACCCTCAACAAGCTGCGCGACCACGCCTTCGCCGACCAGCTGCGGGGCTACCTGGACTGAGGCGGGACACCGGAAGGGGGCGCCCCGAAGGACGCCCCCACCCACCCTCCGGCCTCCGCCGTCCGGTCAGTCGACCTCGGCCACCGCCTGCGCGAACTGCGCCGCGTACAGCCGCGCGTACGCGCCGCCCGACGCCAGGAGCTCCTCGTGCGTGCCCTGTTCCACGATCGAGCCGCTCTCCATCACCAGGATCACGTCCGCGTCGCGGATCGTGGACAGCCGGTGCGCGATCACGAAGGACGTACGGCCGTGCGCCAGGCGCGCCATCGCCTTCTGGATCAGTACCTCCGTACGGGTGTCCACGGAGCTCGTCGCCTCGTCGAGGACCAGGATCACCGGGTCCGAGAGGAAGGCCCGGGCGATGGTGATCAGCTGCTTCTCGCCCGCGCTGACCCCCGCGCCCTCGTCGTCCAGGACCGTGTCGTAGCCGTCCGGCAGGGTGCGGATGAAGCGGTCCGCGTGGGCCGCCCGCGCCGCCTCCTCGATCTCGGCGCGCGTGACCGGCCGCGAGGCACCGTAGGCGATGTTCTCCGCGATGGTGCCGCCGAACAGCCAGGTGTCCTGGAGCACCATGCCGATGGAGCCGCGCAGTTCCTCGCGCGTCATCTTCGCGATGTCCACCCCGTCCAGGGCGATCTCCCCGCCCGTGACCTCGTAGAACCGCATCAGGAGGTTGACCAGCGTGGTCTTGCCCGCGCCCGTCGGGCCGACGATCGCGACCGTGTGCCCGGGTTCGACGGACAGCGAGAGGTTCTCGATGAGCGGCTTGTCCGGCTCGTAGCGGAAGGCCACCTTGTCGAGGGTGACCTGGCCGCGCACGGTCTCCGGCCGCTCCGGAACCTCTGCGTCCGGCTCCTGCTCCTCCGCGTCCAGCAGCTCGTAGACCCGCTCCGCCGAGGCGACGCCGGACTGGATGAGGTTCGCCATCGTGGCGACCTGCGTCAGCGGCATCGAGAACTGCCGCGAGTACTGGATGAAGGCCTGCACGTCACCGATCGACAGGCTGCCCGAGGCGACCCGCAGCCCGCCGACCACGGCGATCAGCACGTAGTTGATGTTCGATATGAAGAACATCACCGGTTGCATGATGCCGCTGACCAGCTGCGCCTTGAAGGAGGCCCGGTACAGCGCCTCGTTCTGCTCGGCGAAGACGGCCGCGGACTCCTTCTGCCGGCCGAAGACCTTGACCAGCGCGTGGCCCGAGTACATCTCCTCGATGTGCGCGTTGAGCGCACCGGTGGTCTTCCACTGCGCCACGAACTGCGGCTGGGACCTCTTGCCGATCTTCGCCGCGGCGTAGACCGAGATCGGCACGGTCACCAGCGCGACCAGCGCCAGCAGCGGCGAGATCCAGAACATCATCGCGAGCACGCCCACGATGGTCAGCAGCGAGTTCAGCAGCTGCCCCATCGTCTGCTGGAGCGTCTGGCCGATGTTGTCGATGTCGTTGGTGGCCCGGCTGAGCACCTCGCCGCGCTTCTGCCGGTCGAAGTACGACAGCGGCAGCCGCGACAGCTTCCCCTGGAGCTCCTCGCGCATCCGGTAGAGGGTGCCGTTCATGACGTGGTTCGACAGCCTGGTGGCGACCAGCATCAGCAGTCCGGCGAGGGTGAAGACCACCAGCGCCCAGATCGCCACGACACCGACCGCACCGAAGTCGATGCCCCGGCCCGGCGTGAAGTCGGTGCCGGAGAGCATGTCCGCCATGCCGTCCTGGCCCTTGGCGCGCAGCCCGTCCAGCGCCTGCTGCTTGGTCAGCCCGTCCGGCATCTGCCGGCCGACGATCCCCGCGAAGACCAGGTCGGTGGCCTCGCCCAGGATCTTCGGGCCGACGACCGCGCAGCCGACGCTGCCGAAGACGGCCGCGACCATGCCCCACAGCCTGGCCCGGTCCTGCGCGAGCTGGCCGAGCAGCCGTTTGCCCGACCCCTTGAAATCCATGGACCGCTGGACCGGTCCCGCCATCATCCGTCCTCCGGGCCCGCTCATGCGGCCTCCGCCTCCGTCAGCTGGGAGAGCACGATCTCCCGGTAGGTCTCGTTGCCGGCCATCAGCTCGTGGTGGCGTCCTTCGCCCACGACCCGCCCCTCGTCCAGGACGATGATCCGGTCGGCGTCGCGGATCGTGGAGACCCGCTGGGCGACGATCACCACGGTCGCGTCCTCGGTCTCGCGGGCGAGCGCCGCGCGCAGGGCCGCGTCCGTCGCGTAGTCCAGGGCCGAGAAGGAGTCGTCGAAGAGATAGATCTCGGGGCGCTGCACCAGGGTGCGGGCGATGGCCAGACGCTGGCGCTGCCCGCCGGAGACATTGGTTCCGCCCTGGGTGACCGGCGCCTCCAGGCCGCCTTCCAGCGCGGACACGAACTCCTTGGCCTGAGCCACCTCCAGCGCCTGCCACAGCTCTTCGTCGGTCGCGTCCGGGCGCCCGTAGCGCAGGTTGGAGGCGACCGTTCCGGAGAACAGGTACGGCTTCTGAGGGACCAGGCCGACCGTCCTGGCGAGCAGTGCCGGATCGAGCCGCCGCACGTCCTCCCCGTCGACCAGCACCTCACCGCCGGTCGCGTCGAACAGCCGCGGGACCAGGCCCAGCAGCGTGGACTTGCCGCTTCCGGTGGAGCCGATGACGGCGGTGGTCTCGCCGGGGCGGGCCAGCAGGTCGATCCCGCGCAGGACCGGGGCCTCGGCGCCGGGGTAGCGGAAGTCGGCGCCGCGCAGCTCCAGGCGGCCGCTCCGGGTGAGCTCGCGCACCGGGTCGGCGGGCGGCGCCACGCTGGAAGCGGTGTCCAGGACCTCCTGGATGCGCTCGGCGCAGACCTCGGCGCGCGGCACCATCATGAACATGAAGGTGGCCATCATCACGGACATGACGATCTGCATCAGGTAGGCGAGGAAGGCCGTCAGCTGGCCGACCTCCATGCCGCCGCTGTCGACCCGCATCGCACCGAACCAGATGACGGCGACGCTGGAGACGTTCACGACCACGATGACGGTCGGGAACATGTACGCCAGCAGCTTGCCGGTGGCCAGCGAGACGCCGGTCAGGTCGGCGTTGGCGTCCCGGAAACGATCCTTCTCGTAGTCGTCGCGGACGAAGGCGCGGATCACCCGGTTGCCGGTGATCTGCTCGCGCAGCACCCGGTTCACGGTGTCCAGGCGCTCCTGCATCGTGCGGAACAGCGGCCGCGTCCGGAAGACGATCGCGCCGACCGACAGGCCGAGCACGGGAACCACGGCGAGCAGGACGCCCGACAGCTTCACGTCCAGCGACAGCGCCATGGCGATGCCGCCGACGCACATGATCGGCGCCGAGACCATCAGGGTGAAGGTCATCAGCACCAGCATCTGGACCTGCTGGACGTCGTTCGTCGTACGGGTGATCAGCGACGGGGCGCCGAACTGGCCGAGCTCGCGCGCCGAGAAGCTCTGCACGCGGTCGAAGACCGCGGCGCGCACGTCCCGGCCGAAGGCCGCCGCCGTGCGGGCGCCGTAGTAGATGGCCCCGACGTTGCAGACCAGCTGCACGAGCGAGACACCGAGCATCAGGGCGCCGAAGCGCAGGATGTAGCCGGTGTCACCGTTGACGACACCGTTGTCAATGATGTCCGCGTTGAGGGTGGGGAGGTAGAGGCTCGCACTCGTCTGGAGCAGCTGCAGCAGCACCAGCAGGGCGATGGGTTGGCGGTACGGACCCAAATGGCTCCGCAGAAGTCGTATGAGCACGCGCAGGCTCCGGTCGGCATGATCGAGGGGGTTCACCCCATCTTCTGCCAACCGGGGGCCCGATCCCCAGCAGTTTTCGCAAAGGCCGGTCAAAAGGAGTAGACCGCCCTGCGGCGCCGGCCCTAGTGCTGCGCCCGGAGGGAGCCCGGCGCTAGAACGCGCCCGGGTGGATCTGCTCCCGCGTCGCGACGTACTGCTGGCGCACGGCCTGCCAGGCCGGGAACTCCTCGCCCGGCTCGAACACCTGCGCCGCCGCGGCCGGCCAGACCGGCGGGGTGTGCGGGGACAGCGTGCCCTGCGCCACTCCGAGCGCCCACGCCGCCTGGCGCGCCGCGCCCAGCGCCGCGTAGTCGGCCGGCGCGGGGACGACGACCTGCGTCCCGAACAGGCCCGGGGCCGCGGCCTGCACGGCGGGCAGCTCGGCCGCCGCGCCCAGCAGGAACACCCGGCGGATCTCGACCCCGCGCGAGCGCAGCACGTCCAGTGCGTCCACCAGCCCGCACAGCATGCCCTCGAAGGCGGCCCGGGCCAGGTGCTCCGGCTTCATCGAGTCCCGGCGCAGCCCGGACAGGGTGCCGGCGGTGTGCGGCAGGTTCGGCGTCCGCTCACCTTCCAGGTACGGGAGGAGGACGAGGCCGTGCGCGCCCGGCGTCGACTTCAGCGCGAGCTCGGACAGCCCCTCCAGGTCGGTGCCCAGCAGCTCGGCGGTGCCGCGCAGGGCCCGTACGGCGTTGGAGGTGTTCACGACCGGCAGGTGCATGCCACTGGCGTCGGCCAGCGAGGTGATCAGGCCGCCCGGCTCCGACAGCGCCTCGTGGTGCACCGCCATCACCGATCCGGAGGCGCCCAGCGAGACCACCGCGTCGCCGGGGCCGAGCCCCAGCCCGAGCGCCGCGGCCATCGTCTCGCCGGTGCCGGCGGATATCAGCAGTCCCTCGGGCGTGGTTCCGGCGGCATCGGCCGGACCGAGCACCTCGGGCAGCAGCGCCATGTGTCCGAGCGCCAGCTCCACCAGGTCGGGCCGCCAGGAACCGGTGGCCGCCGACCAGTAGCCGGTGCCGGAGGCGCCGCCCCGGTCGGTGGTCCGGCGGGCCGGCCGGCCCAGCAGCTGCCACACCAGCCAGTCGTGCGGGGACATCACCACGGCCACCCGGCGGGCGGCCTCCGGCTCGGTACGGGCCAGCCACGCCAGCTTCGCGAGCGGCTGCGCGGCGTGCGGGACCGAGCCCACCGCCTCGGCCCACGCCTGCCGGCCGCCGAAGGCGTCGACGAGGTCGGCGGCGGCCACCTGCCCGCGCTTGTCGTTGCCGACCAGGGCCGGGCGTACGAGTCCGCCCTGCGTGTCGAGCGGCAGCAGGCCGTGCTGCTGCGCGGAGACCCCGATGGCCTGGACCCCTTCGAGGAGCCCGCCGCCGGCGGCCTCGCCGAGCGAGAGCAGCCAGGCCTGCGGGTCCGTCTCGTAGGGGCTCGCGCCGTCGTGGTCGCCCGTGGGCTGCGGATGCGGTGCGTACCCCTGGCGCAGCACGGCACCGGTGTCGGTGTCACAGACGACGATGCGAGTGAAGGCGGAAGAGCTGTCCAGCCCGGCGACTATCCCCATGCGGAGAATTCTGCCGCACGCCGGGCCGGTCTCCGCCGCCTCGTACGCCTCGGATGTCTCAGGTGTCTCAGGGGTCTCAGGTGTTGCTGGTGCCCCACTCGTCCTCGCCGCCGCCCCCGACCCGGTCGCGCAATCCCCGCACCCGCCCGGCCAGCGATGCGGGTACCGCGTCGCCCACCTTGTCGCTCACGGCGGCGAAGGCCTTCCCCGCGAACTCCCGCCCGGTGTGCCCGGCGGTCTCCGCGGCGTTGCGCACCGCGGGATTGTTCGCGATCTCCCGCGCGGACTTCTTCAGGGACTCGTAGCGCTCGCGCCCGGCCCGGGTTCCGAGCACGTACCCGAGGGCCAGTCCAACCGCGAACGTGACCTTGTAACGCATGCCTGTCACCCTTCGTCGTGTGGTGCCCGGCCTGCTGTCGATACCGATTGGCGGAGCACCCCCCTGCTTGCGCTAATCTATGACTCGCAGCGGGCGCTCGCCCTCCGGCAAGGCCGGAGGTGGGCCGTTCGATGCACCGCAGCAATCCCCTGTAGCTCAATTGGCAGAGCAGCCGGCTGTTAACCGGCAGGTTACTGGTTCGAGTCCAGTCGGGGGAGCGCGATCCCCTGTAGCTCAATTGGCAGAGCATTCGGCTGTTAACCGGAGGGTTGCTGGTTCGAGTCCAGCCGGGGGAGCAACGAGAAGAAGAGGGCCCAGGTGGGTCCTCTTCTTTTCTTTTTGTCGCCCCGTCCTGGAACCGGGCAGGCCTCAGCGCGGTCTCTCTGAACAGCGAAGCCGATCATGCGGGGCATCCGAGGCAGGAGATCGTATGAGCGGCTATGCTGCGGCAGACGGCGCGCACACATGTACGCGCCACGCCGTGAAGGGGCGGTAGCTCAGCCGGTTAGAGCAGCGGACTCATAATCCGTCGGCCGTGGGTTCGAGTCCCACCCGCCCCACCGTAAGGTTGGTCAGCAGAAACGTTCTGACCTGCCAGCTTGGTGCCCCGCCCGGTCTTGCCGGGTCGGGGCATCTTGTCGTTTACCCGCTCGTGCGTGAGCGATGCGTGAGCGGCGGTTTCCGAGCCAGCGGCCACCGTGCCCGCGGCGTGATCCGAGCAGCTCCCTCCGCGGCAGCCCTGTCCACCTCGGGCGGCAGGCTCGTGTACGTGTCCGAGGTGAGCGTGATCGTGGAGTGCCGCAGCGTCTCCTTGATCGCGTGAAGGTCTCCGCCGCCCGCCCGCCCGCATGCGTCAGCGTCGCAGCCACATGACGTAGATCACGAAGACTGATCGGCGGCAGATCAGTCGTCGCAGGACCCGCAGGAAGGTCTCGGACACCGTCTCCGGATGCAGCCAGGACCCGTCCTCCTGCGTGAAGACCTTCTGGCCGGGAGCGCCTCGCACCTGCTGCGAAGCGTGACCGCTCCCGCCATCCTCTCGGCCGACTCCACGACCACACCCGCCAGATGGGCCAGCAATGGCCCCAAGTTCCCTGGATTTCCCACCCGTTGAATGCCCAGTTCAGCAGCCTGGCATCACAAGATCTTTGACAGAGCCGAGGATCGCCGTCGTTCACCACAGGCGCGTGGAGACCAGTAGCGGCGAGAAGGGCAGCGGTCCGGAGAACAATCACCATGGTCTTGCAGCCAGTTGAGCGCCTTGATGTCGCGACGGCATGCCGAGCTGACACCGAGCCGAGGCCCGGAGCGCACGAAAGTGTCCCCACAGCCCAGTGCCGGCTTGGGCCCCGTACCCAGCCGATTGCCACTCCCACCTCCGGTCAGCTGGAAAACCTTTGACAGCTACAGTCGTAGCGGCCGAGAACGTGACCCGAAGTGAGGAGGACGCATGCCCACAGCAGTGCAGGTTCGGCGGACCGGAGGTCCGGAGGTGCTCGAGGTCGCGGAGGTGGAGATCGGCGCGCCGGGGCCCCGCGAGCTCCTGGTCGACGTGGCGGCTGCGGGTGTGAACTACATCGACACTTACCAACGGTCTGGGCTTTACCCGGTCCCGCTGCCTTACATCCTTGGCCTGGAGGGCGCCGGGACGGTCGTCGCGGTCGGCTCGGACGTGCGTGGTTTCGCCGAGGGGGACCGGGTGGCCTGGCAGGGCGTGCCGGGCAGTTACGCGCAGCGGGCGCTGGTGCCAGCCGATGCGGCGGTGCGCGTACCGGACGGCGTGACCGATCAGATCGCCGCTGCTGTGCCGTTGCAGGGGATCACCGCGCATTACCTGGTCACATCGACCTATCCGGTCAAGGAGGGCGAAACGATCCTGGTGCACGCGGCGGCCGGGGGAGTCGGGTTGCTGCTGATCCAGTTGGCCAAGGCGCGGGGAGCGCGGGTGATCGGCACGGTGTCGACCGCCGAGAAGGAGGCGCTTGCCCGCGAGGCTGGGGCCGACGAAGTGATCCGTTACGACCAAGTGGATTTCGCCGATGCAACCCGGAAGCTCACCGACGGTGAGGGCGTTCACGTCGTCTACGACGGGGTCGGCAAGTCCACTGTGGACGGAAGCCTGGCAAGCCTGCGCAAGCGAGGCCTGCTGGCGCTGTTCGGCGCCTCAAGCGGTCCAGTGCCGCCGATCGACCCGCAGCAGCTGAACAAGGCCGGTTCGGTGTATCTGACCCGCCCGAATAGCGACGACTACGTCCAGACCCGCGCCGAGCTGGAGTGGCGGATCGGCGAGCTCTTTGCAGCGATGGTCGACGGCTCCCTCAAGGTACGGATCGGCGCCACATACCAGCTAACCGACGCGCGGCAGGCCCACGAGGACCTGCACGCTCGCAAGACCGCCGGGAAGGTGCTGCTCATCCCCTGACCATCGCTATCGCTCCAAGGAATCCGGGCTGGTCAGCGGTGCTGGCGCGGGTGGGAGTTTCCGGCTTTGGCCGCGCCGTAAGCGGCGGGCTTCCTACGATCGCGGCGGGGTGCCCGGTCGTTCGGGAGGGGAAATCGTGTCGTCGCCGGAGAAGACCGCAGTGGTTGCGGAGCGGGTGCTGCGGCGGCTGTACGAGCAGTAGGCCGAGGCCACCGCGGCCGAGCAGAACGCCGGGACGCCGCGGCTGGTGCAGGTCGCGGGACGTCCGCTACCAGCGGATGCTGGACCCCGCGCTTGCTGACCGGGCTGCTGACCGCCCACCCGAAGAGGATCCGCTCCCGCTGACGGAAGCTGCCGGCGGGGCGGATCGCGGTGATCGTGCTGGCCGCGCTGCGGCATGACCATCGCCTGGCCGACGTGGTCGGCGAAGCACAACCGGCACGGGCTGCCGGTCATCGTCCTGACCGACGTGCGGTCGGTCGGCTGCGCGCAGCGGGCCTGGCCGCGATCGCCGACCTTGGCTTCGTCGGCCTCTACGACGACCGCGGCGGTCCGGACGCCGACCCGGCGGTCATCACAGGCTTAAAAGAGCCCAAGGGTAAGCAGCTGATCGCCGCTCGGAACGGGCGGTGTGTGAGCACGCGTTCGCGCATCACCCATCCACGCCACCCCCGTGACCTGCACGTTTAGGATGAATACGACTCACTCACGATCTCACTCGTGAGCGGCCCCTCCGCATCCCGGGGAACCTCAACCAGGTGCTTCCCTCCACGGTATGCGGGCGGGAACGTTCCGGGATCGGCCTGCGACACCTTTACGGACGTCGAGCACGGATACAACGCCACACGGCGCCATATCCGTCCGCATACACAGGGGGACGAACCATGCGCACCAAGCTGATCAGACTGACTGGAATCATTGCGGCTGCCGCCCTGGCGCTCGGGCTCAGTGCGACCGTGCAGGCCGCCGCAACCGGCCCGTCAGCCAAGCAGCAGATCCTCGCGGAGGACAAGGGGCCGGCCATCACCAGGCCATGAGGTCGCGCCACCTTCCTCAATGACTGCGGCCGGCCTCCGGAATCTCCATGAGGTCGAACAACTCGGCTGCTGCCAGCTGGTTCTTCCACGCCGTCGCGCCGTCGCCAAGTCCCTCGGCCGCTTGGGCCAGACCCAGGTACGCGGACGCCTGCTCAGAGCGGAATTGGATGGCCGAGGCGACCTCAAGCGCGTGGGCGTGCGACGCCGTCGCCGATGTGTACTGCCCTTGTGCGGTATGCAGCCGACCGAGGATGTTCTCGGCCTTCGCCTGGCGGACCGGCGTACCACCGGACCGTGCGAGGATCTGGGCACGTTCCGCGAGCTCAGACACCGCATCACTGTCGCCGAGACCGTGCGCTGCCTCGGCGGACAGAGCCAGCACCAGGGCGACATCGCCTTGCGGCGCGCTCTCGTCACACAACTCGCGGGCCCGTCTCAGACTCGCCTCGGCATCTGCGTACTGACCCATGCCCAGCTGGGCGAAAGCCAGATCGGCCAGAGCCATGGCCTCGTTGACCGAGTTCGCGGTGTCCCGCTCCAGCTCAAGGGCCCGGAGGGCGGACGCTGCAGCCTCCGGATAGCGGCCCCATCGTGCGTACAGCGAGCTGAGAATCGTCTGAGTCTCCGCTTCGGCGCGGGCGGTGCCCAGTTCCCTGGCCAGTTCGACCGCATGCTCCAACAGGGGAAGGGCCTGGTTGTACCGCCCCAGCATCGACATGAGCAGCCCGAGAGTGGACTCGCTGTTCGCCTCGGCGTCACGGTCGCCGAGGCGTACCGCGATCTCGCGTCCCTCGCGGGCGACGTTGATGCCCTCCTCGAAGTAGCCGAGCTTCCAGCAAGCGGCGCCAAGACTGGACAGGCTGATGCTCAGCAGGACCGGATCGTCGAGCCGGCGCGCGGCTTGGACCGCGAGGCGGCCGAGTGCTCGGAACTCTTCGAAATAACCACCCGCATTCAGATGGAAGACCAGGTCGCGGACCAGCCAGCCGGTGTGCCGGTCGTAGCCGAGCCGATCGGCCAGGTCCACGACCGCCAGCAGTCGCTGATGTTCGCGACGGAACCAGAGGCTGACGGTCTTCTCTTCCGCCAGTTCCGGGAGCTCCCCCTGATACCGGGGGATCCCGGTCGAGCGGGCGGTACGGCCTGGGAACAGTACGTCGCAGGCTACGTTGGTGGCTGTCAGGTAGTAGCTGAGCAACCGCTCGACGGCGTCCGCGTCGGTCTGTTCCGTCATCGGTCCGTGCTGGCTCTGGGCGAAGCTGCGTACGAGGTCGTGGAAGGTGTACTCGCCCAGTCCGGGCTGTTGGAGCAGATGTACGTCGAGCAGAAGCTCCAGAATGTCCTCGGCTTCCCGGACATCGGTGTCGAGCAGCGCGGCCGCCGAATATGCGTCGATGCCATCACCAGGGTGCAACCCGAGGGCGCGGAACGCGGCGCGGTGCCTGTTGTCCATGGCCAGATAGGACAACTGAAGTGTCACTGCGACGCTGCGTTCGCCTGAGCTCAGCTCGTCCATCCGGCGGCTCTCGTCCCGCAGCCGCTCGACGAGATGCCGCACGGTCCACCGGGGCCGGTTGCGCAGCCGTGCGGTGGCGATACGCAGCGCCAGCGGGAGATGGCCGCACAGCTCGGCGAGCTCGGCGGCCGCCTCTGGTTCGGCTTTCACACGGGCCGGGCCGAGCGTCCGTGCCACCAGCGTGGCACTGTCCTCGGGTGGCATCAACCCCAGGGAGATCCACTCGATGCCGTCGAGGTCGAGCAACCGCACCCGGCTGGTGATGAGCACAAGGCAGCCGGGGGGAGCCGCCAACAGCGGCTGGATCTGAGCGGCGTCGGAGGCGTTGTCGAGGAGGAGCAGCATCCGGCGCCCCGCCAGTGCGGACTTCCATGTGGCGGTGCGGCCAGGCAGGTCCTCGGGTATGTGCTCGCTCGGCGTACCGATCGCGCGCAGCAGGATGTCCAGTGCTGTCGATGCCGGTATGGGGAGCTGCTCACCGGGGGTGAACCCGCGCAGGTCCACATAGAGTTGCCCGTCGGGGAACTCCTCGGTCAGCTGGTGAGCGGCGCGTACAGCCAACGAGGTCTTGCCCGCGCCGCCCATCCCGTCGATGGCTACCACCCGGGCGCTGTGCTCATCTGGCAATCTCTCGGCCCGGACCCGGCTGAGCAGGATGGCCAGCTCCTTGTCCCGGCCCGTGAAATCCGGCAGTGCATACGGCAGTGTGGAAACCGGACCGCGTTGCTCAGCCGGCGTTCCGGAGGCAGTGGCGGGCGGCCCACCCTGCGGGGCCAGCTCCGGACTCTCCCGCAGGATCCCCTCGTACAGCTTGACCAGTCGAGACCCCGGATCGATGCCGAGCTCGTCGCCGAGCAGCTTGCGTACCTTCCCGTACTCCTCCAGGGCGTCCGCCTGTCGTCCCGAGCGGTACAGGGCAAGCATGAGTTGGCCGCGCAGCGTCTCACGCAAGGGGTGTGCGTCGACGAGTGCCCGCAGACTCGCGACAAGCTCGCTGCTTGCGCCGAGCTCGAGGCGCAGTTCGTGGAGCTGTTCGGCCGCGGCGAGACGGCGCTCCTCCAGCGCAGTTGCCGCGCGGCCGATGACCGGGCCGCCCTCACCCGCGAGGACGGGTCCCCGCCACAGATCGAGAGCGCCCTGCAGCTCTGCGCAGGCATCGGTTAGCCTCCCGACGCCCACGGCTTGTGCCGCTGTCTGGATCCGTGCGTTGAAATCGAGAAGATCAAGGTGGCTGACCGACGTGATCACCCGGTAGCCCGGGCCGTCCGTGCAGATCACCTCTCTACCGGACGGCAGGCGTCGGCGGAGATCGGCGACAGCCTTGCGCACCTGGTGCGACGCAGTCGCAGGCGGGTCCTCCTCCCAGACGGCCTCGACCAGTCTGGCAATCGGTACTACCCGCCCGGGTTCGAGGAGCAGGGTGGCCAGCACTCGCTCTTGGACGGTTCCGCCGAGACGCACTCGTATGCCGCCGGCCCATACCTCAAGCGAGCCGAGTACATGGAACCGGGGTTCCTGTGCGGACGGAAACCCATCCTTTCCCGAGCCTGAGACTGTCATCGATCCTCTATCGCCCATGCAGAACCCAAGGTCAAAGCCTTGGTTTGGGGATCATAAGCCATCTGCCGCGCCGGTCACAGCACTTAAAGACCGTCTACGCCGTCACGAGCCTGACCGCCGAACAGGGCCACCGCGGTCCACCTCGCGCAGCTGATCCGCGGCCGCCGGCACATCGAAGCCCTGCACCACGTTAGGGACACCACCTTCGCCGAGGCAACGCAACGCCCGCGACGCCACCCGGCCCCTCGTCCTCCTCGGCCTCGCGTGATCACACAACGGACGTCACGCGACTAGGCCGAAGCCCTGAGTACCAGAGGGGGAACGTTTCGGGAACCACCACTGGCAACCTCGCCACATCATGGTGACGACGCGATAAGGAAGTCCATGTTCAGTTTGAAGCGTGCCCACGCTAACGGGGACCGGTACCTTCTGCTGCTCGGTGCGGATCTGATGTTGCGTGAGCGAGCCATCGTTTCCGCCCTGCGTACCTATCCCGGCCCGGTGATCGGTATGACGGAGGATCCCGTTTCCGGTGCGAACCGGTATTTCGACCACATCCTCCCGGCCAGTAGCTACAAAGCCAAGCCCGCGCTGAAGGCAGTGGAGGAATTCGAGCGGCAGACCGGCCTGAAGCCGGACGCGGTGGTCCCCATCTACGAGATGAACCTGCACGCCTCGGTGACGATTGCCCACCACTACGGGCTGCCGGCGCTCTCCGACGAAGCGCTCCGGCGCTCGCGGGACAAGCACACGATGAAGGTGGCGTTCGAAGAAGCTGGTGTTTCCTGCGCCCGGCACCGGTTGTTCTCCACCGCTGAGGAGCTGCGAGCAATAGCCGCGGAGCTGGAGTTCCCCCTGGTGCTGAAGCCGAGGGACTTCGCCGGGAGCGTCGGGATCATCAGGGTCGACTCGGCTGACGAACTCGACGACGCCTATGAGCACTGCCGTTCCTCTCTCATGGAGGTCGCCGGGACCTTCGATCTCACGGACGGACGCTTCCAGGTGGAGGAGTTCTTCGTCTCGACGCACGAGGTCTCTGTCGAGGTCATCAACTACGAGGGCAGCCGCGCGGTGCTGGCCGTCACCGACAAGAACAAGAGCGCACCCCCGTACTTTGCCGAGACCGGCCAGCTGGTGCCGAGCCGGGAGAGCGACAACGCAGCACTGCGCGAGCTCGCGCTCAAGGCATGCGAGGCGCTCCACATCGACCGCGGCATCGCCCACGTCGAGATCCTGGTCAACGGGGACGAGTTGAGCGTGGTCGAGGTCGGGGCCCGTCCTGGCGGCGACGGCATCATGGACCTGATCGATCGGGTCTACGGCTTCAGCCCGTACGACCTGCACATTGCGGCGTACCGCCGGACGATCGAACAGCTGCCGCCGATCCCCGACATGCCCCAAGGGATCGCGGCGACCGGCTTCCTCAAGGCCGCCGGCGGCACGATCACCGGTGTGCACCAGCCGGATGGGTTCGATCCGGTCGAGCGCGCGCTCTATGTGACGGCGAAGCCCGGCGACCACTCCCGCCCGCCGACCTCCTACCTGGGGCGCGAGGGCGTCATCGAGTGCTTCGAGCACGGGCGCGGTCCTGGTGACTCCCAAGAATTCCAGGCGCGGGTGGCGGAGCTGGCGGCGGCACACAGCCAGAACCTCTTCAGCGTTGAACCGTGATAGCGGAAAGCAGAGCGGAACGGCTCACCGGGATTGCGCGCGACCCGCTCCACCTCGCATTCGTCGCCCCTCTCGACCAGGGCATCAAGCAGTCAAAACAGGCTCCTGAGTGGGGCGAAAGGAATTCGTCGTGAGTGCGTCCGTTGTCACCAGTCTCCCGGGGCCCGCTTCGCGGCGGTTGCTGGAGCAGCAGGAGCGGGATGAGTCCTCGGCCCGTACCTATCCGCGGCACACGCCGATCGCGGTCGCCGGCGGACAGGGCTCGTATCTGCACGACGTCGACGGAAACCGGTTTCTCGACTTTCTGTCCGGGGCCGGCGTGCTTGCTCTCGGCCACAGCAATCCCGAACTGATCGCCGCCGCACAGGCTCAGCTGAATGTCGCTTCCCACATGCTCGACTTCCCCACCGAAGCGAAGTCGGAGTTCTCCACCCGGCTCCTCGGGATGCTGCCCGAGGCAATGCGGGACCGAATGAAGATCCACTTCTGCGGGCCGACCGGTGCGGACGGAATTGATGCTGCGCTGAAGCTCTGCAAGACCGCGACCGGGCGGGCGGATGTGATCTCGTTCCACGGCGGCTTTCACGGCAGCACGCAGAGCACGCTCGCGATCACCGGGCTGCGTGGCTCAAAGGAGCACCTGCACAACCTGATGCCCGGTACGACGTTCTTCCCGTACTCGTACTGCTTCAAGTGCCCGCTGGCTCTGAACCCGGACAGCTGCCAGGTCAACTGCGTGCGCTACCTGGAGAATCTGCTGGCTGATCCGAACGGCGGCGTACGCCTCCCGGCCGCTGTGGTGCTCGAGATGGTTCAGGGCGAAGGCGGGGTGGTCCCGGCCCGGCCCGAGTTCGTCACCGAGCTTCGCCGGATCACGCGCGAGCGCAACATCCCGCTGGTGGTCGACGAAGTACAGACCGGCTGCGGGCGGACGGGTACGTGGTACGCCTTCGAGCAGTACGGGATCGAACCCGACGTCATCGTCTCGTCCAAGGCCCTGGGCGGCGGCCACCCGGCTTCGGTGATCATCTACGACGAGCGGCTGGACGGCTGGGCGCCCGGCGCGCACACCGGAACCTTCCGCGGCAACCAGCTCGCCTTCGCCGCGGGTGCCGCCTTCATGCGGATCGTCGAGCGCGATGAGCTGCTGCCGCACGTGCTCGAGATCGGGGAGTTCCTCCGTGCGGGACTCGATGCGCTGCAGCTGAACCCCGCCATCAGCCCCATGATCGGCGAGGTCCGGGGGCGCGGGCTGATGCTCGGTGTCGAGCTGAACCCGGTCGGCAGCTGGACCGCGAGCGAAGTCGCCGGCCGGGTCCGGAAGGCCGCGCTCCACCGGGGGCTGCTCTTTGAGCTCGCAGGACGGGACGACTGCGTCGCCCGGTTCCTGCCGCCCCTGAACCTCAGCCGCGAGGAAGCTCAGGAGGCCCTGGACATCCTGGGCGCGGCCTTCGCCGAAGTGAGCGCCGAAGCGCTCGATGCCCACGTCAGCCGCCAAGACGGTAGTCACGAGCAGGAAGGGATCCACGCATGACGGAAACATCCTCGGTACGTTCGGAAGAGATCAGAGCTTCCTATCAGCGCTTCCCCCGGTGGACGCAACACGCTTGGACGTGGATCACCGGTAAGGCGCTTCCCGGCCAGCAGCCGCTGGTTCGCCTGAACCCTGTCACCTACCTGCTCTGCGACCTCGTCGCACTCGCGGCCGGTATCGGCAGTGCCTGGTGGATCGTCGCACGGGGTCCGCTCTGGACGCTTGTCCTGCTGCCCCTGTCCTGGGCCCTCACCGCGTCCGCGGCGCGCGTGTGCTCGACGGTGATCGCGCACCACGCCATCCACACCCGTTTCACCGGTCGGATACGGCAGGACCGACTGATCCACCAGGTGCTGTCCACGCTCGTCTGCACCGACGACGCGGATCAGTACTACGAGGACCACATCAATCTCCACCATCGCAAGGAAACCTTCGCGACCCTCGCCGATCCCACCATCCAGCACCTGCTCATGCTCGGTTTCCGGCCGGGGATGTCCACCCAGGCGCTGTGGCGCCGGCTGGCTCTGATGATCGTGTCCCCGCGGTTCCATGCCGAGTTCCTGTACACCCGGCTGGCCCAGAACCTCGTCCGCTGTGCGCCGTACCGACGGGTCATGGGGTTCGCCTACCTGGCGAGCGTTTTCGGCCTGGTGACCTGGCAGGGCGTGTGGTGGGAGTTCACCGTCGCCGTGCTCGTACCGATGATCCCGCTCTACCAGATCGTCGCGCTGCTGGAGTTCCTCAGCGAGCACGCCTGGTTCAAGGCCAAGGACGGCAGCCTGAGCGGCCGGGCCTTCCACGTGTCGCATTCCTGGGGACGGTTCTGCGGTGATCCGCTGCCGCCGAAGGGCCTTGGCGGGACCGCCGCGATGCGCGCCTGGTTCCTTTGGAGCGTCCGCCTCGTCGGTTACCACATCCCGGCTCGACTCCTCGTCGTGCCCGGCGATCTCGCTCAGCATGACTTCCACCACCGGCGGCCCTCGACCCGAGAGTGGGTACGCGCGGCCTACGCCCGTCAGCACGACATCGACGCCGGACACCCCAAGTGGCCCGCGTACACCGACGTCTGGGGCATGGGCGATGCCATCGGCCGGGTGTTCACGATTCTGAGCCAGGAGAAGCCCACCGAATGGGGGCTCGGCGGCGAGAAGAGGCGCACGTCCGAGGGCACGCAGGCAGCGAACTCGTCGTCGAGGATGGTGAGCGATGCCGCGTGACTCCAAGGACCTGCGTGTCGTCAAGTTCGGTGGATCGTCCTTCCTGGAGCTGGCGGACTACGCCCGGGTCGCTGCTCATCTGATCGAGATGGCCAACGATGGCGACACCGGGGTGATCGCCGTGGTGAGCGGGATGTCCGGCTCCACCGGGCGTCTGCTCGAGGCGGCGTTGGCGGTTGATCCGGACCTGAAGCCGGAGGTGCAGGACCAGGCGCTGGCCACCGCCGAAATGCTGAGCGCCACTCTGCTCCGGGCCGCCCTTCACGCACAGGGAAGTACGGCGATCGACCTCTGGGCGCACCAGCTGGGCATCGTCGGTGACGACACCGCCACCCGGTCGCAGATCGTCACGATCGACCCCGCGCCCGTGCTCAAGGCGCTGACCGAGCATCAGGTCGTCGTGCTGGCCGGTGGCCAGGCGGTACGGCCCGATGGCCGCATCACCATGCTCGGCCGCAACAGCTCGGACCTCACCGCGGTCGCCATCGCCGGGGCACTCGGCGTCACCGAGTGTGAGATCTACTCCGATGTCCCCGGTGTGTACACCACCGACCCCTACACCGAACCCGCGGCTCGGCTGATGCCGGAGCTGTCCTATGCGCAGTGCGAAGCGATGTCGGACAGCGGGGCCAAGGTCCTGTTCGGCGGGTCGGTGGCGGCGGCCAGGCGGTACGGCGTTGCCATCGCGTGCCGGTCGCTGGGCGACGGCCGAGGAACCGTCGTGGGTCCGGGGACGGGCACGACCACGGTGGTCGGTGACCGCAAGGCCCAGGTCTTCCGGCTCGCCACCGGCGTCGATCCCGACCAGGTCGCCACGCTGATGCGGGAGACGGGACTCGTCTCCGTGGCAGTGCCCTCCGCCGAGCCCGTCCTGGCGTTCACAGGTGACCAGCGTGGTGTGGCCGAAGCCCTGGCCGGCGCCGGGGTGACGGCCGAGGCCGTGCACGGAACCGGGTTGATGTCGGTCGTCGAACCGGACGGCACCGCCCGGCGGTGGCTGGCCCCCCTGGACGAGGTGGACGCCCACGTTCGGCGCGAACACGCGCTGCTGTATCAGCAGTCCGGTTCCACGGCTCCGGCGCGCCTCGTACCGAAGACCCGCTCGGCCAACAGCGGACTGCTCATCGGTTCCGCCGGAACCAACTCGTAAAACCTTCCGGAATGAGGAGAACAACAGTGGAACCGCTGCGCATTCATTGGGACGTACCGACGGACGGGGGCGGCCAGGCCAAGCCCACGGAGAAGTACAAGCTGGGCGCCCTGGACATGGGCGAGATCACCGACTTCGTCCAGGAGGCCGAGGAACTCGGCGTTGACAGCCTCCTGTTCGGGATCGGGCACTACCTGCCGGATCCCGTGCCGATCATCGCGGCCCTCACCCAGCAGACCGAGCGGGTCAAGTTCATGCTCGCGTACCGCCCGGGGCTCCTTTCGCCGACGCTCTTCACGCAGATCGTCAACACCCTTTCCTGGATGTCCGACGACCGCCTCTCCCTCAATGTGGTCGCCGGGATCTCGGTGGCCGAGCAGGCCGGCTACGGCGATTACCTGGCCCACGACCAGCGGTACGCCAGGTCGGGCGAGTTCCTGCACATCCTCCGGGAATTCTGGGAGGGCGAGGTCCCGCAGACCTTCGACGGGCAGCACTACTCGATCAAGGACGCGGAACTGCACCTCGGCTACAAGGGCGGCAAGCGTCCGGAGATCTACATCAGCGGTGCCTCGGAAGTGGCGCAGCAGACCGCCCTCAGCTACGGCGACTGCTGGATGCGTTACGGCGACACCCCGGAAGGGATGCGGCAGGCAAGCCTGCCGCTGATCGAGGGGGGCTGCCGGGTCGGCACCCGGATGCACGTGCTCGCCCGGGAGACGCGCGAGGAGGCGCTGGCCGAACTCGCCGAGCTGATGGGCGATCCCGACGCCGAACACGAGGCGTGGATCCGCGAATTCGTCAAGAACGTGGACTCCGAAGCGGTGAAGTCCTCCTTCCGGCTCGCCGACCAGGCCTCCGGAAAGTGGCTCTCGCCCTACATCTACACCGGCGCCGTCCCCTACCGCGGAGGCCCGGCGCTGTGCCTGGTCGGTAGCTACCAAGAGGTGGCCGACTACCTCTTCCAGTACAAGCTCGCCGGCATCAGCGAGTTCATCTTCTCCGGCTGGCCGACCCGGCCGGAAATGAGGACCTTCTTCACCCACGTGGTGCCCCTCATCCGTGAGCTGGAGCGTGACGCGCAGCCGCAGTCGTGACTGCTCGCTCAAGCCCGCTGAACTCAACTCACTGAAAGACGGATCCCCATGCACATCGTGATTCTCAACCGCTGGCCCAGGTTCTCCGACGAACGGCGCTGGGACAATGAACTTGAGCGATTCGAGGATCTCGACCACGACCGGCACCAGATCAGCTATGTGGTCGACGCAGAAGGGGCTACCGGAGTCCTTGCCGATCGTTCGCGCATCGCGGATTTCGTCGTTCTCGAAGATCTGACAGATCTCGCCGCGGTATGTGCCGCCGTACGGGGAATAGCCGACCGCGTCGGACCTGTCGATCAGCTGGTGGCGTTGTCGGAGTATCTGCTGGATGTGGCTGCCCGGGTCCGCGAGGAACTGGAGATCCCCGGTCCGCGTCCGGCGGAGGTCGATACCTATCGAAACAAGCTGACCATGAAGCAGCTCCTCGCCGACGCGGGCGTACGGGTGCCTCGGTTCGCCCCTTGCGCGGATGTGGAGACGACCACGCGGATCGCCCGGGACATCGGCTATCCCCTGATCCTCAAGCCGGTCGCCGGGGCGGCCAGCAAGGGCGTACACCGTGTGGCGGACGAAGCGTCGCTCCGGTCGTGGCTGGCGAGCGTCGACAGTGCCGACTACCAGATCGAAGAATTGATCGACGGGACCGTCTACCACGTGGACGGATTCGCCGACCACGAGGCGCGGGTGCCCTTCCAGGTGGTGTCCCGCTACATCAACGACTGCCTTGCGTTCGAGACGTCGGGAGAACCACTCGGTTCGGTGGTCGTGCAGGAATCCGCGCTGAGGGCGCGAGTCGAAGAGTTCGCCCGGGCTTGTGTCGCCGCGCTCAACATGAGGTCGATGGCGATTCACCTGGAACTCTTCGTGACCCAGGACGAGGAGATCGTCTTCCTGGAGATCGCCGGGCGTGTCGGTGGTGCCGAGGTGCCGCATCTCATCAACCGGCTCTTCGGCGTCAACTTGAGCTGGGTCTGGCTGCAGGCGATCTGCGGAGAGCCCGTTTCCCTCCCGGCCAAAACGTCGGACCCGTCCGGTGGCTGGCTAATCATTCCCAAGCGTGACCGGCTTCCTGCCAAGGTGCTCCATCGGACCTCGATGCGGTCCTCGGTCCCGACGGTCTGGCGCGAACTCGTGCCCAGCCCGGGGGAGGTGCTGGACCCGGACGGCAGTTATGACGCCATCCACAGCGGGCGGTACATCCTCGTCGGGGACGAAGCACAAGTCGAAGCGGATATTCAGCACATCATTGAAAACTTCCGCATCGAGACCAGTTTGCTTCCGGTGTGAAGGGGAGACTGATGTCGTCGCCAGTAGAGACCGTCACGCCGATTCCGCCAGTGGCGAAGCGCGCCAACCGGCAACGCCCCCTCTTCCTGACCGGGGTCTTGCTGGGTGCTGTGGCAGAACAGGTCGTGCTCTTCGCCCTTCCCCTGCTCATCTTCCAGAAGACAAACGATGTCGCCCTCCTGGGCCTCGCCTATGCCATCGAATGGCTTCCGGCGTTGCTGGCATATCCGTTCGCGGGGTTGATAGCCGACCGGGACGGGGGTCCCCGGCTGTTCTCTGTCGTCACCGCCGGCCGGTCGGTCGTTCTCCTCCTCGCCCTGGCCGGCTGCCTGCTGCTGTCGGACTGGCAAACTCCGATCCTGATGTCCTGCGGAGCGCTCCTCGCCCTGCTCCTGGCGCCGGTTCACATGGCGATCGAGAAGGTCGTGCCACAAGTGGCCACGGGCAAAGACCTGCCGAAAACGCAGGGGCTGGTCCAGAGCATGGAGGTTTCGGCGATGGCCGTCGGCCCCGCGCTCGCGCTGCTGGGCGCGATGTTCCTTGACAAGACCATGCTCCTCGGTGTCGCCGCAGCGGTGTTCATGGCCGCTGCCTGCTGCTGGCTGCCGATACCCCGCGGACCGAGGGCCGCAAAGCCCGGCACCGCGAGGGAAACCATGGCCGAACTCGGCCTGGGCTGGAAACTTCTGGCCAGGAGCAAGCCGTTGGTCCTGCTGGCCGGTCTGAACTTCTCGATCAACCTGGTCTTCGGCACGGCGCTCAGCGCCAATGCGGCGTTGGTGACCGACGTATTCGACGGCCCGGAATCGGCCTTCGCTCTCCTGAATGTCTGTATCGGCGTGGTCGGGTTGGCCAACCTGCTGGTCATCCCGTTCCTGCTGCGCTTCTTCGACGTCAGGGTGATCGGGGCGGTCGGCCTCGCCATCCTGTGTGCCTGTCTGGTGGGGCTCGGCTTCGCGCCGTCGCTGCTGATCTACGGTCCGGCTTTTGTCGTGGCGATGGTCGGGGTGACCTACTTCAACGTCTACAACCGCACCCAGCGGATCAGGGTGATCGAGCCGGAGCATCTGGGCAAGGTCATGGGGCCGTTCTACATGATCAATCTCTTGGCGGCACCGCTCGGTGGACTGCTGCTGGCCGGCCTCGGCACCCGACTCGGGCCGCAATCGCTGATCGCGATTTCCGCGATCGCGCTGAGTGGAGTTGCCGCCGTCCTGCTCCCGCTGACGATGCGTTCCTTCCATCGCGCATTGAACGGTTAGGCACCGTCCAGCCGCTGGATGCAGCCATCAATGGGGATCTCCGCGGTCGCGCTTGATGCGGTCGGCTCTATTTCATTCGTTGCTGACGATACGTTCGCTCAGTTTCGCACTTTCCACACGAGGGGAAGCCCGTACCATGAGCATTGGGGAAAGCAGAGCCTTTCGCTGCCTGCTGACCACTGTCGAATCCGACTCCCATTTCTGGAACCTCATCTATCTGGAGAAGTTCATTGCTGAGAATGGCGGAGAGGTTCGCAATCTAGGCGGCTGCACGCCCGCGGATCTCGTCGTCAAGGAGGTCAACGCCTTTCAGCCGGATCTGCTTGTGGTTTCCAGCATCAACGGTCATGGCTACTACGGCACCAGCGTCGTGCTGACGGAGCTCAAGCGAGCCGGCATCAACGTTCCTTGTGTCGCGGGCGGCAAACTCACCACTGCACCGTCAGACAATGACCGGGTGCGGCGGGAATTGCTCTCCCAGGGTTGCACCGACGTCTTCCTGGGTGAGAATTCCATCGATCGCTTCCGGGAATTCCTGGCTTTCGGCGTCCATTACGGGTTCGCTGCCTGGCAGCCGAGCATGCCGGTGGTCGCGCCGTGGGACGGACGCGTCGCCAGCCTGTCCGGGGCCCCGTAGCATGTCCGGCTACATGGATCGGTTCATTGCCGACGCCCGCCGGCGCGAAACCCTGGTGGTGCAGCCCCGGATGGGGTTCGGCAACATCGCTGCGATGCGCGCGGGCCTGCGCGACGTACATGACCTCGATATCCCGGTCGTCGGAACCATCACCGTCGACAGTTATACCCGCGTCGGCGACCATGTGAGCTCACTCGAGCGGCTGAGGGCGGGGGAGGAACTCAACGGATACCCCATCGTCTCCCACCCGATGGACAAAACCCGAGAAATGCTCGCCGGATTGTACGGGCCCGGGTTTCCCATTCAAGTCCGGCACGGCACTGCCCTGCCGTTGCGGGTGATCGAGAGCTTGGTGCTCGCCGGCCTGGACACGACGGAAGGCGGGCCGGTCTCCTACTGCTTGCCGTACAGCCGTCTCCCGCTTGAGCAAGCGGTATCGGCGTGGGCCGAGAGTTGCCGCTACCTCGTCGGCGAGGTGGAGCACGGGCATATCGAGAGCTTCGGAGGGTGCCTGCTGGGGCAGTTGTGCCCGCCGTCGCTGCTGATCGCCATGACGGTGCTCGAAGGACTGTTCTTCGCA
The DNA here is from genome assembly GCF_055588085.1 of Streptomyces sp. NPDC046303. Classification (NCBI taxonomy): domain Bacteria; kingdom Bacillati; phylum Actinomycetota; class Actinomycetes; order Kitasatosporales; family Streptomycetaceae; genus Streptomyces; species Streptomyces sp. NPDC046303. The sequence goes on along the minus strand of NZ_JBVJFA010000014.1, from coordinate 80,899 downwards.
CAGCACGGCGTGCGGTCCATGTCGCTGAGCTACGCCCAGGGGACGCACGACGATCAGGACAGAGCGGCTGTGCGCGTACTGCGGGCATTGGCGCAGGAATATCTTCCCTCGGTCACGTGGCATGTCGTCCTCTACACCTACATGGGGCTGTTTCCGAGTACTCCTGATGGTGCCACGGAGCTGATTCGCAGCAGCGCGCGGCTAGCCCGTGATACGCACTGTGAACGCCTCATCGTGAAAACGGTGTCCGAGGCGTGGCAAATACCGAGCGTGTCCGAAAACCTGGACGCACTGCGGGTGGCATCCGCTGCCGCCGGTGGGCCGCCGGCAGCTGCCGGCCCGCAGGAAAAGGAATACTTCGATGAAATAATGGAAGAAGCCCGATGCCTGATTGAGGAAGTCCTCAATCTGGACCCCGATGTTGGCGCGGCACTCACCCGTGCCTTCGCGTTGGGATTGCTCGACATTCCCTTTTGTCTGCACGCCGATAACCAGAACAGAACAACGTGTGTGCTGGACGATCAGGGTGCTCTCAAGTGGGGCGACATTGGGAATCTACCATTCCGGGGATCGGTGCGGCAGAATGCGATGGGGCGGCTCCAGTCGAGCGAGCTCTACCGTATGTTGAATCATGTCGCCCATCGCTATGACCACGGTCAGCCAAACAGAGAGAAGGGCGATGATGGAAAGTTCTGACCGCTTCAGGGAACTCTTCGGTTCCTTTCCCACCCCGGTCGCAATCGTGACTGCGATGGGCGCGGACAGCACCCCGTACGGTTTCACCAGCAATGCGGTGTGCGCGGTGTCGGCAGCGAGGCCATCGCTACTGATTTCGGTGGGTGCGGGCTCGCGGACGCTGCCGGCGATCGTCGCCTCGCAGGCGTTCGCGGTGAACTTCCTTTCGGTGGAAGGCCAGGCGGCATCGGAGCTGTTCGCGAGCAAGGCGGCCGACAAGTTCGCGCACGTGGATTGGGAGCCCTCCGCCCTCGCGGCAGGGGCACCGCTCTTGACGGATATCGCCCTGAGCTACGCCGAGTGCCGGATCGTCAGCACCACCCGTGCTGACGACCATTGGCTCTTCACCGCCCGGGTGGAAGGCACCGCTGTCTTTCCCCGCGTCCCGCTGTTGTATCGCCGCGGCGAATACAGCGCCTGGTCATCTCACCATGACGCGTCGCTGCCCGTATTGGAGGGAGCCCTGTGAAGAAGCTCATGCTGATCGGGGTCGGCCAGATGGGCCGGCCGTACGTCGCCGCTGCAGGTCGACTCGGGGTGAGCGTCCATGCTGTCGAGGCGGCCTCCCGTGCCGATCAGGTGACGGGTACGGCGAGTGTGGCGCAGGCCCGGGGCGAGCTCGACGAGCACTGGATGGAGGGCGCCTGCCTCGCCCTTGAAAACGGCCCGTTCGACGGCGTCATCGCCTTCAACGAGCCCCAGGTCATCGTCGCAGCCATGATCCAGGATCGGTTCGGTCTTCCTGGGCCGTCCTTGCACGCCGCGACGGCTTCTCGGAACAAGGCGCTGCAAAGAGCGCTGTTCACCGCGGCCGGGATCGCTCAGCCGGCGTACACCGTCACCGACTCCCTCGCCGAGGAGATGGCCTGGGCCGCCGAGCGCTGGCCGGTGATCGTCAAGCCGCTGTCCTCCGCCGGCAGCGACGGTGTGGAACTGGTGACCGATGCCGAGAGCTTCCGTGCCGTGGCGCAGGCCCGCGCCGGTGAGCGGGTCATCGTGGAGGAGGCAATCGACGGCCCGGAGTACAGCTGGGAGGCACTGGTCCGCGACGGCGAGGTGTGGTTCGCCAACATCACCGCCAAGGAAACCACCGGGCCGCCCCAGTTTGTCGAGGTGGGTCATCGCACGGGCGTACACCTGCCGGAACCGAGTGCCAGGCAGGTAGCCGATACCGGCGCCCGGGTGCTGCGCGCGCTGGGGATGCGGACCGGCTTGGTGCACATGGAGTTTCGCCTCTCCGCCGCTGGGCCGGTTCCCATCGAGGTTGCGGTCCGAACTCCAGGCGACTATCTGATGGATCTCCTTGGTGCCACGTACGGCATCGACTGGTACGAGATGGTGGTCCGGATGGCGGTGGGGATGCCGCTGCCCCAACCGCCAGTCGGCCCGTTCCGGCATGCCGCCAGCATATTCACCATCTCGGAACCGGGTGTGGTGCAGGACATCCGCGGTCTGGACGCAGTGCGGAGTCACCCGTTGGTGCTCCAGGCGGGCGTGGAGGTCGAGCCCGGGGACACGGTCCTGGCGGTGCGGAGTTCGGGTCATCGGACGGGCGAGATCGTGCTGGCCGCTCCGTCTGCCCCCGAGCTCGAGAGTGCCATCACGTTCGTCCAGCAGACACTGGTCGTCACCACCATTTCGCCGCATTCCACGTAGACCAACACCGCTGTACAGCTGGAAGGCTTCCCCATGCAGTGCGCGGTGAAAGCGGCGTGGTCGGCGCTGCGGCCACCTGCGCCGGCTCGTCTCGCGTTCACAGCCCGGCAGACGACCTCGCCGACGTTGCCCTCCACAGCGATCGAGTCTCACGGCGCCGCCATGACAGCCATACCCGGAGCCTCCGGGTCCCGCTGATCTTACGAGTGACCAGTTCGAACCCAAGACAAGAAAGTAGGGCAGTCATGGCCACTCAAGGCCTCCGAGTCGGCGTAGTGGGCGCGACCGGGCAAGTCGGAGTAGTGATCCGCAGCATCCTTCGGCAGCGTGATTTCCCGATCGGACAGCTGCGCTTCTTCGCCTCTGCGAAATCGGCGGGTCTACGGCTTCCATGGGGCGACGACAGCATCGTGGTGGAACACGCCGAAACGGCAGACCCATCCGGCCTGGACATCGTCATCTTCTCCGCCGGAGGAGCAACAGCACTGCAACTGGCACCCCGGTTCGCGGCGGCCGGAGCCGTCGTCATCGACAACTCCTCGGCGTTTCGGAGGGATCCCGATGTGCCACTGGTGGTCAGTGAGGTCAACCCGGAAGCCGTGTCCGAGGCGCGACGCGGCATCATAGCCAATCCCAACTGCACGACGATGGCCGCGATGCCAGTGATCAAGCCGTTGCATGACGAGGCTGGTCTGGTGCGGCTCACTGTGAGCACCTACCAAGCGGTGTCCGGCGGTGGGGTCGCTGGAGTGGAAGAGCTCAGGTCTCAGGTGAGTGGAGTGATCGACCGAGCAGCCGGCTTGGCGATCGACGGGGCGGCGGTGGACTTCCCGCCTCCGGTGAAATTCGCCAGAACCATCGCCTTCAACACGGTGCCGATGGCCGGTTCGATTGTGACCGACGGATCCGCCGAGACTGACGAGGAGCAGAAGCTGCGCAACGAGAGCAGGAAGATTCTCGGCCTGCCCTCGCTGCGTGTCGCCGGGACCTGTGTCCGGGTCCCGGTCTTTACCGGCCATTCCCTCGCGGTGCATGCGGAGTTTGCCCGTCCTCTCTCCGCCGCACGCGCATCCGAGTTGCTTGAGCACGCCCCTGGTGTCCAGCTGTCCGACATTCCGACCCCGCTCCAAGCGTGCGGCCAGGACGCTAGTTTCGTGGGCAGGATTCGCCAGGATCAGAGCGTCGAGGAGGGGCGTGGCCTCATACTCTTCATCAGCAACGACAACCTGCGAAAGGGTGCGGCCCTCAACGCTGTCCAAGTCGCCGAGCTCGTCGCGGCGAACTTGATCAACGCGTAGTAGGGCGTAGAGCGCCACACCGCGAGCCGCAGGTGCAGAAACGATTGCACCTGCGGCTTTGGTGTATTGCGGGGTGCAGGGAATGCTGTGGCTCCGGGAGTTCCGGGCTAGAAGTTCTCCGTTTCGTCCGCGAGGTGGCGCAGTACGTCCGTCAGGTCCTGGCGGCGGGCGAACGCGGCGCGTTGCCGATGGGCGCCCGAGCCGTCGCGGAGCAGGCCCGCCAGGGTCTTCGCCGCGTGGTCGAGGTCGCCGGAGGCGGCCAGCGCCGGGGCGACCAGGTCCAGCAGGGCCTCCGCGAGGTCCGCCGCCGGGAGTTCGGCGCCCGTGTACGGGTCGAGGCCGAAGCCCTCCAGGCCGTCGTGGGCCGCCCGCCAGCGCGCCAGGCGCAGTACGTCGTCCCGCACGGGTGGATCGGGACGCTGCTCGGCGATCTCCTGCAGGGCCGTGGACACCAGCGCCCGGACCAGCTCGGCCTGGAGGATGGCCGTGTCCAGGTACGGGGACATGTCGGGCGCCCGGATCTCGAGGGTCGGCCAGTGCCCCGAGGGGCGCAGGTCCCAATAGACCATCTTCGTGTCCAGCGCCGCGCCCGAGCCGAGCAGCGTCTGCACCGAGCGCCGGAAGTCCGCCGTGGACGTGAAGTGCGGGGGCAGCCCCGCCGAGGGCCAGCCCGACCAGGCCATCGCCCGCCAACTGGCGTGGCCGGTGTCACGGCCGCCCCAGAACGGCGAATTGGCGGCCAGCGCGATCAGCGTCGGCAGCCATGGTCTGACCCGATTGGACACCGCGACGGCCGTGTCCACGTCGAGGGTGCCCACGTGGATGTGCCGGCCGCAGCTGACCAGGGTGTCGGTGAGCGCGCCGAAGCGGCGGTGCTGCTCGCGCTGGCGCGGCTCGTCGTCGGTCAGGTGCAGCGGCCCCTCCACGGCCACGACCGGCGACGGGGCGGCCAGCAGGCGGCAGCCGTGGGCCCGGGCGGCCCGGGCGAGGGTGCGCCGCAGTTCGGCGAGCTCTTCGCGCAGCGAGTCCGCCGAATGGGCGATCGGGGTGGAGATCTCCACCTGGTAGCGGGTGCCCTCGGGGTGCAGCTCGCCCGGCAGCCCGCCGGCCGTGCCGAGGACGAGCTGGGCGGCGGGGACCACCCGGAAGGTGCGGGCGTCGACGAGGAGGAACTCCTCCTCGACGCCCACGGTGAGGGGAACGGCGGGGCGCACCGTCTGCTGCCCGGTGCCGGTGCTCGTGGTGCCGGTGCTCGTGGTGCTGTTGCCAGGTTCGATCACTACGCCTCCCTGGACATACGAGTCTTTTCATCATGAGCTGAACACCAGGCGAGGAGCGCACGTCGATTCGGTCAAAAACCAGGTGATAGTGGCGAGTTAGCGGCAAAGACCGGTCCGGTGTGGGGCCGGGGTTCCGGGTGGGGTGACTGGTGCCGGTGCGTGCGGTGCGTGCACACGGAAAAAAACCCCGTGAGGTCGCCGAAGGCCGCCGGTTACCATCCGCTGTGCCCCCTATCGCCGCTCCCCCACGCCAACAGCGGCGCCTGTTCGCCGACCTCACCCCGCTGCGCACGTCCCCCGACTACCGGCGGCTGTGGATCGGCGGCACCATCTCCTGGCTCGGCCAGGCGATGACGGCCCTCGCGATCTCGCTCCAGGTCTACGACATCACCCGGTCCAGCTTCTCCGTCGGGCTCGTCGGACTGTTCTCGCTCGTCCCGCTCGTCGTCTTCGGGCTCTACGGCGGGGCCATCGCCGACACCGTCGACCGCCGCAAGCTCGGCCTCTACAGCTCGCTGGGCGCCGCCGCCCTGTCGGTCGCGCTCGCCGCCGCCGCGCTGCTCGACTACCACCGCGTGTGGTTCCTCTACGCCGTCGTCGCACTCCAGGCGGTGTGCGGGGCGCTGTCCGGGCCGGCCAGGTCCGCCATGATCCCGCGCCTGCTGCCGGCCGGGCAGCTGACCGCCGCCAACGCGCTGAACTCCGTGACCATGACCTCCGGGATGATGGCGGGCCCGATGCTGGGTGGGCTGATCGTCGGCTGGTGGGGGTACCAGGCGGCGTACCTGATCGACTCCGTCACCTTCCTCGCCGCCCTCTACGCGATGTGGCGGCTGCCGCCGATGAAGCCCGACCGGGCGGAGGGGGCGCGGGGGAGGGCCTCGGTCATCGACGGCCTGCGGTTCCTCGGGACCCGGCCCAACATCCGGATGACCTTCTTCACCGACCTGGCCGCGATGGTGCTGGCGCACCCGCGGGCGCTGTTCCCGGCCGTCGCGGTGCTCTGGTACGGGGGCGACGCCAAGACGGTCGGCCTGCTGGTGGCCGCGCCCGCCGTCGGGGCGCTGCTCGGCGGGCTGTTCTCCGGCTGGCAGGGCCGCATCCGCCGGCACGGGCTGGCGATCCTGTGCGCCGTCGGCGCGTGGGGGCTGGCCATCGTGGTCTTCGGGCTCACCCGGAACCTGTGGCTCGGGCTGTTCTTCCTCGCCCTGGCCGGCTGCGCGGACACCGTCTCCATGGTGTTCCGGACCACCATGCTCCAGGCCGCCACCCCGGACGACATGCGCGGCCGCCTCCAGGGCGTCTTCATCGTGGTCGTCGCGGGCGGCCCCCGGCTCGGGGACTTCCTCGCCGGGACCGCCGCGGACCTCGCCTCCCCGGCCGCGGCGATCACCGGCGGCGGCCTCGCCTGCGTACTGGTACTGGGCCTGCTCGCGCTGCGGTGGCGGGGCTTCGCCCGCTACGACGCCCGCTCCCCACAGGCCTGAGGCCGCCCCACGCGTCCACCGGCTCCCGGGTACGGGCGCCGCCCACGTCCCCGGTGTTGACCGTTCCGGCCGGTCCGAACATCACGATCGCCGCCTCCTCGTCGGCGGCCGGGCAGTGCTCCACCCCGCGCGGTGGTGAAGGGAAGGGGCGGGCCGGGCCCACCCGTACACGGTGAACCGCTGAGGCCACGGCCGACACCCCCTAGTCCCGGGGAGTGACGATTCCGCGGGCCACGCCCAGGGCCACCAGGTCCTGCGGACGGATGCGGAGTTGGTCCGCGGTGGCGGGGGCGTCCGACGGGGGGCGCTTGAGGATGGCCGCCGCCAGTTCCGGGGCGATGACCGAGAAGTAGCTGTCCGCGGTGACCCAGGTGTTGCCGGGCGCGGCCAGTGCGAGGGCGCCGCCCGAACCGCCCTCGCCGATCAGCAGGGTGGTGACGGGGACGGTGGCCGCGGCCAGTGCGGCGAAGGTGTCCGCGATGGCCGCGCCCGCGCCCGCGTGTTCGGCAGCGGCGTCGTTGGCCGCCCCCGGGGTGTCCACCAGGGTGAGCACGGGGACGCCGAGCCGGTCCGCGAGGCGGATCACGCGGGCGGCCGTACGGTATCCGGCCGGACGGGTGGCCGTGCCGCACTGGGCGGCGTACGCCACGGCCCGGCCCTCCCGCAGCCCGAATCCGCACAGCATTCCGGGGTCCGTGCCGCCCGCCCGGTCCCCGGAGAGGGGCAGCCGGAGGGTGAAGTACGCGTCCAGGTACGCCTCGGCACGCGGCCGGTCCGGACGGCGCGCCCCGACCACCGCGTCCCAGCCCGTGACGGGCAGCGGTACGTCCGCCAAAGCGGCCGGGGGCTCGACCGGGCCGTCGGAGCGGGGCGCGGCCAGCACGCGCAGCCAGTCGGCGAGGACCCCCGGGAGCCGTGCGGGGTCCACGACGGCATCCACGTGCCCCGACGCGTACTGGCCCTCGGCGCAGTACGCCGCCGGGTCCGCGTCCGCCGGCCGCACCCGGGAGCCGGCGAAGCCGACCTGGGCACCGGGCAGCGCCAGGACCACGTCGGCCCCGGCGCCGAGGGTGGCCCAGCCGCCGCCGGTGGTCGGATCGCGCAGCACGGCGATCTGGGGCAGGCCCGCGGCCCGGGTCAGGACGCACTGGCGGGCCACGCGCTGGAGCTGGGTCAGCGCGAGCATCCCCTCCTGCATGCGGGAGCCGCCGGTGGCGATCAGGGAGACGAGCGGGAGGCCGTGCTCGCGGGCGTGGGTGTACGCGGCTTCGAGCCGGTCCCCGGTGCGCTCGCCCAGCGAACCGCCGAGGAAGCCGAACTCGAAGGAGACCAGGGCGGCTTCGCAGCCGCCGATGCGGGCGGTGCCGGTGACGACGGACTCCCGCTCGCCGGTGCGCGCTTCGGCGCGGGCCCGGGAGTCGTCGTAGCCGGTCCAGGCCAGGGGCCCGTCGGCCGGCGATGTCCTTGCGGGCGGGGGGAGTTCGGTGAAGCTGCCGGGGTCGGTCACGGAGGCGATGGCCGCGCGGGCCGAGAGGCGGGTCGTCACGGGGCCACCCTAGGCGCTGTTCACGGGAGCGGAAGGGCGATCTTGACGGCGTACGCGGCGACCAGCCCGTAGCCGAGACGGAAGGTCCAGGCCCGGGCGGTCGCGGAGATCCGGCTTCCCGCGAGTGCGCCGAGCGCGACGAGGGTCTGCTGCCACAGGAGGGAGGCGGCGCCGGCACCGGCGAGGAAGGCGGCTCCGGCCGCGCCGGTGCGGAGGGCTGCGCCCTGCGCGGTGGTCAGGGCGGCGAAGTAGAGGGCGGTGGTGGGGTTGACCGCGGTCAGACCGGCGTACCGCGCGAAGGCCCTGGCCGGCCGGGGGTGCGGTGCGTCGGCCGCCGGGTGGCCGGCCCCGGTTGCGGTTCCGGTCCCGGTCCAGGTCCCGGTCCCGGATCCGGATCCGGCTTCGGTTCCGGTTCCGGTTCCCGACCCCCCGGCGGGGGCCTGGCCCCGCGCCCTGGTCAGGCCGTGGGCGGCGATGGCCAGCAGGATCAGCGCCGAGGCCAGCCGGACCCAGGCCTCGACCGGGGAGACGTGCGAGGCCACCCAGGGGCCCAGGGCGGTGGCGAGGGCCGCGTAGCCGAGGTCGACCATCGCGACGGCCGCGGCGGCCGCCACCGCCGTGCGGCGGTGGCGCATCGCCTCCTGGAGCAGCAGCACGCTCATCGCACCCATCGGCATCGCCACGCCCAGGCCCGCGGCCGTACCCGCAAGAGCCGGTGTCATCAGTTCGCTCATGAGGGGAGGGTCCGGCCCGCGGGCCGCCGGACGGGCACGCATATCGGCCCCGGCTGCGACAATCGCGGTATGGACCGCCTCGACAGGGAAATCCTCGGCATCCTGCAGCAGGATGCGCGGATCTCGTACCGCGACCTCGGCGTCCGCGTCGGCCTCAGCGCCAACGCCACCGCCGACCGGGTGCGCCGGATGCGCCGGGACGGGGTGATCCGCGCCTTCACGGTCGTGGTGGATCCGGCCGCCGACACCTCCGGCGGGCTCGTGGTGTTCATCGACGTCACTCTGCGCCAGGACACCACCAACGAGGAGTTCGAACGGCAGGCCTCCACGCTCCCCGGGATCACCGAGGTGGTCCACGTGACGGGCGAGCACGACTACCTCGTACGCGCCCGGGCCGCCGACCCCGCAGCCCTGGACACCCTGCTGCGCCGGCTCAAGCGCGAAGCCGGGGTCGCCCAGTCCAGCACCCGCCTCGCCCTCCGCGCCGCCACCGGGCCGCCCCGCGCGCACCCCCTCCCCGGCCCCCCGTAGCGCGGCGCGGCCGGCCCGGCCCGGAGGGCTACAGCGCCGACTCCCACGTCATGGTCGTGCCCCGCGTCCCCGACTCCGCACGGCCGTCGTCCGCCACCGTCAGGCGGACCCCGGTGGGCGTCGCGTCCACCTCCACCTCCACGGAGGTGACCTCCGAGCGGCGGTGGGCCGCCGCCAAGGCGCTCCGCAGGGCGGACAGCAGGTCGCCCGCCACCGGCTCCGGCAGCAGCGCGTCCACCGCTCCCGCGAACTTCACCGACGGCGGGAAGCCGAACAGCGCCGCCGCGCCGCCCGTCTCGCGCAGGACCCGGCCCCGGAACGTCGCCGGGGCGTCGGCCGGCGGCTGCTGCAGCGCGAAGATGGCCGTCCGGACCTCCTGGATGGTGGAGTCCAGCTCGTCGACGGCGCGGCTCAGCTCGTCACCCACCAGGTCCCCGGAAGGGGCGTTCGAGGAGCGCCGCCGGGTGCTCTCCAGCATCATCTCCGTCGCGAACAGCCGCTGGACGACCAGGTCGTGCAGGTCCCGGGCGATCCGGTCGCGGTCCTCGTACACGGCGAGCTGCTCGCGGTCGTGCTGTGCGTCCGCCAGGACCAGGGCCAGCGCCGCCTGGGAGGCGAACTGCGAGGCCAGCAGCCGGTCCACGGCGTCGTACGGGCGGCCGCCCCGCTCACGCGGCAGGGCGAGGGTGCCGATCAGCCGGCCGCTGCTCTGGAGCGGGAGCATCATGCTGGGCCCGAACCGCTCCCGGACGTGCGTGGTCATCCGGGGGTCCGTGGCCGAGTCCTCTATGAAGACCGGCTCGCCGCCCAGCAGTTGCTCGAGCACGGGTGAACCAGGGGCGATCACCGTCCCCACCAGGTCCCCGGGATCCCCGTGCGTGGAGGCCGCGACGATCTCCATGCCGCCCTCGGGGGTCGGCTGGAGCACCACTCCGGCCGCCGCGTCGGCCAGCAGCCGGGCGCGTTCGGCCACGCACATCAGCGCGTCCGCCGCCGGGCGCCCGGTCAGCAGGGCCGTGGTCACGGCGGCGGCGCCTTCGATCCAGCGCTCGCGGCGGCGCGCGGTCTCGTAGAGCCGGGAGTTGCCGATCGCTATGCCCGCCTGCGAGGCCAGGACGCGCAGCAGGGAGAGATCGGTGTCGGTGAAGGGGCCGCCGCCGCGCTTCTCGGTGAGGCAGAGGTTGCCGAAGACCTCCGTGTGCACGCGGATCGGCACGACGAGAGACGTGCGCGGGCCCTGGTCCTGGGCGGAGTCGTCGGGCAGCAGCGGTCGCGGGTCGCCGGCCGGGTCGCCGAGGAGGCCGCAGGGCCCGTCCGGCCGGCGGGGCATCGCGGCCCGCTCCGCTTCGGTCATCCCGGTGGTGAACAGCTCGGTCAGCCGGGAGCGCTCGGGGTCCACGACCCCGAGCGCTCCGTGGCGTGCCTCGCAGAGCTCGGCCGCGGATTCCACGATGTGCTGGAGGGTCGAGTGGAGCTCCAGCTCGGAGCCGACGCCGAGCACCGCCTCCAGCAGTACGGGGAGGCTGGCCCGCTGCGGCTCGGGACGGGTCATTCGGCCAGTGGGTTGAGGACCATCGGGGCGATCTTCCCTTCCAGCATCGCGCCGAGACCGAGCACGGCGCACACGTCCGGCCGTTCGGCGATGGCGACCGGCATCCCGGTGGCGTCGCGGAGCATCTGGTCCAGGCCGGGCAGCAGGGCGCTGCCGCCCACCATCATGATCCCCTTGTCCGTCAGATCGGCGACCAGGTCCGGCGGGCAGTCCCGCAGCACCTTGCCGATGCCGTCGAGGACGGCGGTCAGCGGGGTGTGGATGGCGTCCCGCACCGCCGCCGTGTCCACCTGGACGGAACGGGCCAGTCCGGTGGCCACGTCGCGGCCGTGGATGAGGGTGGAGGCCGGTCCCTCGGCGGTGATGCCGTTGCCGTGCAGGGCCAGCTGGAGCGGCCGCACGGCCTGGCTGGGCAGCATCAGTTCGTGCGCGTGGCGCAGGTGCTGGACCACCGCGTGGTCGATGGCCTCACCGCCGACGGGGATCCGCTCGGCGGTGACGATCGAGCCGAGGGACAGGACGGCCACCTGGGTCGCCGCGGCCCCGCACACCATGATCATCGTCGCGGTCGGCTGCTCCACGGGCAGTCCGCAGCCGACGGCAGCCGCGATCAGGGTGTCGACCAGTTCGACGCGGCGCGCGCCGAGTCCGACGAGGGTCTCCACGGCTGCCCGCTGGGCCAGCGGATCGGCGTCGTGCGGGGTGCAGGCGGCGGCCCGCAGCCGCGGCTTGCGGCGCAGGGCGCGCCGCAGCTTCTCGCCGAGCAGGTGGCGCAGCATCCGCTGGGCCATCTCGATGTCGACGACGGTGCCGCCGGAGACGGGGCGCACGACCCGGATGTAGTCGGGCGTCCGGCCGGTCATCCGCTCGGCGAACGTTCCGACGGCGATGAGTGCCCCGGTCCGGGTGTTCACCGCGGCGACGCTGGGCTCGTCGACGACGAGGCCGGCGCCCTTGACGTACACGCGGGTACGGGCCGCCCCCAGATCGACGGCGACGTGGCAGCGGCGCAACTGCTCAAGACTGACGGTCACGGCAGATCCTCCCGAGAGCACTGACGCAAGAGGACCGGCGGGATGCCGGTCGCTTTGCATATCATCTCGGGCTTTTCGGACTTACCGCCTGTTGAGCTGCTCCGGCCGGGGGGGCCGCGGTGCCGTTTCGCGCCTGCATGGGGGTGGATTTCTGTACCGACAGGCAGCAGCATGCGCGCACCGCACGCGCTACTCACCCGTAACAAGGTAAAGGGGACCCGATGCTGACGGCCCGCCAGAGATTCCTGGCCCTCTTGACGCTCTGCCTGGCGCTGTTGGCGCCCCTCTCCGCCCATGCCGCCGACCGGGGGACGGTGTCTGCCTCTGACCAGGCGTCATCGCGCAATCCCGTGGTCTTCGTGCACGGCTACAACGCCGATCCGGGGGTCTGGGGAAGCCTGCGCGAGGACCTGCGGGCCGCCGGGTACGCCGACTCGGACCTCTTCTCCTGGGGCTACGACACCCACCTGTCGGTCAACGAGGTCCTCGCCGGACGGTTCGGCGCGTACGTCGACGAGGTCCGCCGGCAGACCGGCGCCGCCAAGGTCGACGTCGTCGCGCACTCCTTCGGCTCGCTGGTGAGCCGCTGGTACGTGAAGTTCGGCGGCGGCGCGGCCACCGTGGACCACTGGGCCTCCCTGGCCGGACCCAACCGCGGCACCTCCACCGCCTGGGCCTGCGCCCTGTGGGACCAGGCGTGCAGGGACATGACCCCCGGCTCGTACGTGGTCAAGAACCTGAACGGCGGCGATGAGACCCCGGGCGCGGTCCGGTACGCCACCTTCTGGTCGAACTGCGACGAGGTCGTCAACCCGGACGACAGCGTCCCGCTGACCGGAGCCGCCAACACGCCGGTCGGCTGCCTCAAGCACAACGACCTGCTCGGCGACGACGCCACCTCGGCGGGCGTCCGGGCCTTCCTCGCCTCCTAGCGGGGTGGCCGGAAGGTTCACCGGGTCGGGGCGTCGGCCACGGCGACCCGCTGGAGCAGCCCGTACGTGAACTCCGCCACGCAGGGCCTGCCCCGGTCGGTGAACGCGAGGCGCCAGCGGGTCGGCGCGGTGCCCTCCATCGGCCGCACCGGAGCGAAGGCCCGCGCCACCTCGTCCACCGTCGCCGACCAGGGCCGCAGATCGTCCGCCGACTCCAGTACGGGTCCCTCCGCGCCGGGGGCCCGTACCAGCCACTCGTTCCACACGGCCCCGTCCGGCGCGGCCAGCACCTCGAAGCGCAGGTCCGGCCAGAGCGGCAGCGGCCACAGCAGCGCCTCGCACTCCAGGTCCCCGATCCGGCGGGGGCCGGCGGACTCCGGCGGGCCGAGCACCGAGCGGTAGCGGGCCAGGGCCCCGCGTGCGCGGGGTGAGCGGACCATCGCCTGCCAGCGCTTGTTGGCCTCCCGCTGCTCGGCGAGCGAGGCGCCGAGCCGCCGCCGGGCCTCGTCGGCGAGGTCCGGCTGGAAGTCCGCCATCCGGCGCAGCAGCACCAGTTGGAAGGCGGCCGGCCCGAAGGGTCCCCGGGATGCCGGAGGGCGGTTCGACGTCACGGAGTCAACAATTCCACACAGGATCCTTACGTTCCCGGGATCCGGATGTTGCCGGGGACCACGTAGCCTGCGGGCGCTATGAACTACTGCCCCGCTTGTCGGAGGCACCTCAACGGCGCACTGGCGTGCGCCGGGTGCGGAACCCCGGCCGAATACCTGATGCCCGCGCCGCCCGCCGCGCCCGTGGCACCGCCTGCCATGGTGGCCGAACCCGCGCCGCAGTCCACCCTGGCCGATGTGTACGCGGACTCGCTCGTCGTGCTGTCCGCGCCGAACGAGCGGCGGGCCGGGGCGCGCCGCCGCGCCACCCACCGCAGGCGCCGCCGGACCGTGGTGACCACGGGGCTCGGGCTGCTGCTCGCGACCGCGGGCACGCTGGCGGTGGCGAACATGGCCACCGACGGGCAGCGCACCGACCGGGCCGCCACGGTGGTGCTGACCGACGACGGCCCGCAACAGCCGGCGCCACTGCCGAACGCCTCGACTCCGCGCGCCCCGGCGCCGGCCGGGACGGGCAAGGCCCCCGGGGCCGCGAAGGCCACCGGGACCGCTTCGAAGACGGGCGGGCCCGCGGTGGCCTCCGCGGACGCCACGCAGCCGGGGCCCTCGGCGTCCGCCCCCGCGCCGGCGACATCGGGACCGGCCTCCGGTACTCCCGGTCCGGGGGGTTCCGTACAGCCGACTTCGTCGGGACAGCCCTCACCGACCGCTTCCGGGAGCGCGCAGCCTCCGCCTCCGGCTCCGCCGAAGCCCTCGCCGACCAAGGACTGCGGCTTCCTCGGCGTGCTGTGCTGGGGTGACTAGCCGCCGAGCATCCGCCTGAGCAGGTCCCGCAGGGCCGTCCGCTCCTCCGCCGAGAGGCCGGCCAGCGGTTCGCGCGCGAAGTCCAGCGACTCGCGCAGCCGGTCCGCGGTCTGCATGCCCTCCTCGGTGGGGGCGGCGAGCTTGACCCGCCGGTCGGCGGGGTCCGGGCGGCGTTCGACCAGGCCGCGGGTCTCCAGCCGGTCCACGATGCCGGTCACGTTCGAGGGCTCGCACCTGAGCTTCTGTGCGATCCGGCGCATCGGCAGCGGCTCGAGCGCCAGCAGGTTGAGGACCCGGGCCTGGGCGCCGGTGAGCTGGTGGCTGGCGGCCGCGTGCTCGTACTCCATGTGATAGCGGGCCACGACGTCGCCGATGAGTTCGACGACCTCGACGGTCACTGGGTCTACGCGACGACTGGGCATGGAACCAGGGTACCCATTTACTTGACAACATGAAATATCCAGGCGCATGGTTGTTTCACCTAGTGAAGCATTTTCGTTCTTACCAGGAGCGCCGCATGTCCCAGATCCCTGCCGTCAGCCGTGAGTGGCACCTCGTCCGTCGCCCGCAGGGCTGGCCCGTCGCCGAGGACTTCGCCCTGCGCGAGGTCCCCGTATCCGCCGAGCCCGCCCCCGGCCGGATCCTCGTGCGCAACCTCCACATGTCCGTGGACCCCTACATGCGCGGCCGGATGAACGACGTGAAGTCGTACATCCCGCCCTTCCAGATCGACCGGCCGATGGACGGCGGGGCGGTCGGCGAGGTCGTCGCCTCGGCCGCCGAGGGCTTCGCGGTCGGCGACCACGTCCTGCACGGCCTGGGCTGGCGCGAGTACGCGGAGCTCGACGCGAAGCACGCCACCAAGGTGGACGGCTCGCTCGCCCCGCTCTCCGCCTACCTGGGCGTGCTCGGCATGCCGGGCCTGACCGCCTACGCCGGCCTCTTCGAGGTCGCCTCCTTCAAGGAGGGCGACGCCGTCTTCGTCTCCGGAGCCGCGGGCGCGGTCGGCAGCCTCGTCGGCCAGTTCGCGAAGATCAAGGGCGCCTCCCGGGTGATCGGCTCCGCCGGCTCGCAGGAGAAGGTGACGCTCCTCACGGAGAAGTACGGCTTCGACGCCGCCTTCAACTACAAGGACGGTCCCGTCGCCGAGCAGCTGCGCGGCTCCGCCCCCGAGGGCATCGACGTCTACTTCGACAACGTCGGCGGGGACCACCTGGAGGCCGCGATCTCCTCCCTGAACGTGAACGGCCGTGCCACCCTGTGCGGCGCGATCGCCCACTACAACGACACCGAGGCCGCCCCGGGCCCGCGCAACCTGATGCAGGTCATCGGCAAGCGCCTGCGCCTCCAGGGCATCCTCGTCAACGACCACGCCGGCCTCCAGCCGCAGTTCGTCCAGGACGTGGCCGGATGGCTCCGTTCCGGCGAGCTCCGGTACGACGAGACGGTCGTCGAAGGGGTCGAGAACGCGGCCTCGGCCTTCCTCGGCATGCTGCGGGGCGAGAACACCGGAAAGATGATCGTTTCTTTCACCGGTTAGGCTCACCCCACACCGCTGTGGTCGTGGGCGCGAGTCACGGCGATTCACCTGGAGGATTTTCTTCATGTCCATCACGCAGTCCGACGTCGCGTACACCGCTGTCGCCACCGCCGAGAACGGCCGCGACGGCCGCGTCGCCACCAACGACGGCTCGCTCGACGTCGTCGTGAACCCGCCGAAGGAGCTCGGCGGCAGCGGCGCCGGCACCAACCCGGAGCAGCTGTTCGCCGCCGGCTACAGCGCCTGCTTCCAGGGCGCCCTGGGTGTCGTCGCGAAGAACGTGAACGCCGACATCTCCGGCTCCACGGTCACCGCCGAGGTCGGCATCGGCAAGAACGACGAGGGCTTCGGCCTGATCGTCAAGATCTCCGCCGTGATCCCGAACGTGGACGCCGCCACCGCCAAGGAGCTCATCGAGAAGGCCCACGAGGTCTGCCCGTACTCCAAGGCCACCCGCGGCAACATCACCGTCGAGCTCGCCGTCTGATCCGGCACCCGCTCGCCGGAGGCCGCACCCCGAGGGGGGTGCGGCCTTCGCCGTGAGAGGGGTCCTAAACTGCCCCCATGCGTGATCTTGCGGGGGGATTCCGGTATCTGCTGGCCGGGCAGCGGTGGGTGCTGCGGCACGGACGGTGGCTGGGCTTCGGGCTGCTGCCCGCGCTGGTGTCCCTCGTCCTGTACGCGGGCGCACTGATCGGGCTCGGCTACGGCGCCGACGACCTCGCCGACGGGATCACCCCGTTCGCCGACGGCTGGTCCGCGCCGTGGCTCGAACTCTTCCGGGGCTTCCTGACCGCGCTGGTCTTCTGCCTCGGCCTCTTCCTCTCCGTCATCACCTTCACGGCCGTGACCCTGCTGATCGGCCAGCCCTTCTACGAGTCCCTCTCCGAGCACGTCGACCGCACCCAGGGCGGCGACGTCCCGCAGTCCGGGCTCCCGCTGTGGCTGGAGCTGTGGTTCTCGGCCCGCGACAGCGTGAAGGTGCTCGGCCGGGTGCTCCTGTACGGGATCGCGCTCTTCGCCCTCGGTTTCCTCCCGGTGATCGGGCAGACCGCGGTCCCGGTCCTCGGGTTCTGCGTCTCCGGGTTCTTCCTGGCCCAGGAGCTCACCGCCGTCGCCCTGCAGCGGCGCAAGGTGGACCTGCCGGAGCGGCTGGCGCTGCTGCGGTCGCGGCGGGCGCTGGTGCTGGGCTTCGGGGTGCCGCTGGTGCTGGCGTTCCTGATCCCGCTGGTCGCGGTGTTCCTGATGCCGGGGGCGGTGGCCGGCGCCACGCTGATGGCACGCGACCTGACGGGGGCCGACGGGGATCCGGCGGCGCAGAGCGGGGACGGAGCCGGGCCGGGGACCACGGCCGGCGAGGCGCCGCCCAGCGGTGGCACGGGGAGTTTCGGCCCGCCGCCGCCCGCGTACTCGTGATCACCGCGCACCTGTGATCAGGGGCGCTTGAGCAGAGTGATCGCCCCGGCCGTGTCCTCCGCCCCGTGGACGGCCGGGTCGGCGGCCAGCCGGCGGCCCATCAGCTCCAGGTACGGGGAGAGCAGCTCGGTGCTCACCCCCTGCTGCTCGGCGGTCCGCAGCAGGGTGCCGCCGGCCGCGACCTGCATGGCCAGGCTGGACACCACCCCGGTGGTGAAGTCCCGCGAGCTCAGCCGCTCGGCGGCCTCGCCCACGAAGAAGCCCATCGCGCCGAGCCACTCGGACAGCAGCGGGGCCAGGTCCTTCGGCGAGACGTCCTCGCCCTCGATGAGGGCGTAGGCGTGCGAGATGCCCGCGAACATCCCGTACATCGCGCTGAGCAGTGCCACGTCGTGCAGTGCGGCATGGCCCGGGTCCTCGCCGACGAAGCGGGCGCCGGCCGGGACCTCCAGTACGGCCCGGTGGGAGTCGAAGAGCCCGCGCGAGCCGCTGTAGAAGACGTAGCCGCCGGTCTCCGGGACCCCGATCATCGCCGGGGTGGCCATGATGCCGCCGTCGACGAACCGGGCCCCGCGCTCCTCGGCCCAGGCGGCCCGGGCGCGGCCCTCGGCCGGGGTGCCGGTGGTGAGGTTGACCAGGTCCTTGCCGGTCAGGTCGATGCCGTCCAGGGCGGAGCCCACGCTGGAGTCGTCCAGCAGGCAGACGACGACGAGCCGGTTCGCGGCCACCGCCTCGGCGGGGGTGCCGGCGACCACGGCGCCCAGGGCGGCCAGTGGTCCGGCCTTGGCGGGGGTGCGGTTCCAGACGGTGAGGTGGTGACCCGCGGCGAGCCAGGTACGGGCCAGGGCGGTGCCCATGTCGCCGAGGCCGAGCAGGGTGAGCGCGTTCTGCGGGAGTGTGGTGTCGGTCATGGCGTTTAGCCTGGTGGCAGGCCAGGAGGCGCTCAAGTACGCACCTTGGAGTGGGTGGTTACCCCGGGGTGAGCGAGCAGGTGGGAGGGGTGTGCGATGGCGGTGGCACGGAGGCCCGGTGCGGACCACTGCGGGATCGCCGCGGCGATGTCCGTGATCGACGGCAAGTGGAAGGTCTCGCTCCTGTGGGAGCTGGAGCAGTGCCCGCGCCGCTTCGGCGCACTGCGCCGGCTCGTCCCCGGCGTCTCGGAAAAGGTCCTCGCCGCTCAGCTGCGCGAGCTGGAGAGCGACGGCATCGTGCACCGCGAGGTCTTCGAGGAGGTCCCGCCGCGGGTCGAGTACTCCTTGACCCCGCTGGGCCAGGAGTTGAACGAGGCCCTGGAGTCCTTGGGGCAATGGGGTGCGAAGCACCTGCTTCCGGATTCCGCGTAGGTCCCGGTCCTCGGTTCCGGGCCCCCTTTTACCCCCACTGGGCCCGTAGTATGCATGGCAGCAACTGCCAAGGCTGTCTCTCACTGCCCTTGAGTTCGCCCTGGCCCCGAGCTTCGGCGCCGGGTCCGGAGCCGGGCAGCGGCTTGCCGAGCAACGACCGGCCGTCGGGCCGAGGACCAGACCAGCAGTAGGGACACAGAGCAGTGACAGTCAGTACCGAGGGCACGGCGACCGTGCTGCCCCCGGGCGGGCCGGCCACGTCCGCCCGCCCGATACCGGCCGTCCGGCGCGGGCCGGGCTCCCGCGGCACGCTCCTGCTGCTCGAAGCCGTCGTCGCGTTCGCGGCGGCGCTCGTGCTCCCACTGCTGGCCCGCGGCTTCAAGCTCGACCCCCTGGACCGGATCGCCCAGGTCAGCGGCCTGGCCGCGATCCAGCTGCGGTTCGCGCTCGTCGGGCTGCTGTTCATCGCCGCGGCGGCGCTGGCCCTGCGGCTGCGCCAGGGCCGGCACTTCGACCTGGCCGCCCGGATCGCGTCCGCCGCCCTCGCCGGTCTGGCCAGCGGCTTCGTCGCCGCCGGCGCGGTCCTCGCCCTGCACGGCACGCCCTGGCCGATGTTCGGCCTCAACGGCGACAGCGGCCGCATCGTCGAGTGGGCCCACGCCGTGGCCGACGGCCGCCCCTCGGGCTCCCCGGTCTACCCGCCGGCCCCCCTCTACACGCTCGGCCACTACGCCGAATGGTTCCGCGGCGGCAACACCGCGTACGCCTTCAAGGACCTCCAGATCCTGGGGGCCGCCGCCTTCGGTCCGCTGGTCTACCTCAGCTGGCGCATGCTGCTCAGCCCGGTCCGGGCCCTGGCCTTCGGCGTGGCCCCGGCCTTCGCGCTGATCGACGCGTACAAGCCGTACAGCCAGACCGTCCTCGTGCTGCTGGTGCCCGTCCTGGTGGCGCTGGTGGTGTCGCTGAGCCGCAGCGCCGCGCAGGCCTGGCGGCCGCTCCTGGTCAAGGCCGCCGGATTCGGCGCGCTGCTCGGCGTGCTGTTCCTCACGTACTCGGGCTGGTTCCTGTGGAGCGCGGCGGGCGTGTTCTTCGCCGCGCTGCTGTACTTCCCGTGGCGGACCGGCCGGCTCGGCCGGCTCAAGGGCGCGGCCTTCCTCGGCACCACCGTGGCGGCCTTCCTCGCGGTCGCCGGGCGCTACCTGATGGTCATGCTGACCGAGGGCCAGACCACCAAGGACTACAACTTCCGGTTCGACAACTTCACCGACCCGGCGTACTACCTCATGTGGCGCACCGACATGCCCGGCAAGGTGGGGGAGTGGCCGCCGCCCGGCGAGTACGGCGGGGTCGGGCTGTTCGCGCTGGTCACCTTCGTCTGCCTGGGCGCCGCGATCTGGCTGGGCATCCGCAAGCCGATGGTCGTGACCATCGCCGCCATGTTCATCAGCGCGTGGGTGATGCGCATGTACATCGCCTCGCACATGTACGAGACGCAGACCGTCCAGCTGTACACCCGGACCAACAACCAGCTGCTCTACTGCGGGCTGCTGCTGTGCGCGCTCGTCGCCCACCTGGTCTCGCAGCGGATGGCCGCGCGCAAGGCCGAGGCCGGGGCCGGCACCGGTTTCCCGGCCCGCGAAGGGGCGGTGATCGGAGCGCTGTGCGCCCTGCTGCTGCTCCTCGGCACCGTGTCCTCCTCGATGGCCGACCGCTACATGCCGGCCAAGGAGAACACCTACCGCATCCTGCCCTGGGTGTCGCACACCATCACGGAGCAGGACGGCAGCTGCCCGAAGTACGCACCCGGCGGCACGTGCTCCAAGGACGGCGACCAGAGCTGGCTGAGCTTCATCCGATGACTCGAGGGAACCGATGATCTCCGCACTGACGCGGCTGGCCGACTGGTCGGCCAGAACCCCCAAGCGGCTCTGGCTGATCGCGTTCGCACTGTTCTTCGCGCTGGCGGGCTCCTGGTCCGCGGCCAGCCCGCTCGGCAGCTCCCCCGACGAGCACGCGCACTTCATCCGTGCCGCGGCCGTCGCCCGGGGCCAGATCGGCGGGACCCAGGTCATGGTCCCGCACACGGTGGCGGGCATCGAGGGGCAGTTCGCGGAGGCCGGGGTGCAGCTCCCGGAGTGGTACCGGAACCTGCCCACGGTCCACGAGTGCTACTCCTGGCACCAGTCACGGCCCGCGTCCTGCGCGCCCCCGCTCGGGAACTCCGAGAAGATCGCGCAGGCCACCACCGCCGCCGGCCGCTACCACCCGGCCTACTACCTGGCGACCGGCTGGCCGAGCCTGCTCGTCGACGGCCCCAAGGGGCTGTACCTCATGCGCTTCGTCTCGGCGCTGCTCTGCTCGGCGCTGCTGGCCAGCGCGGTGGTCACGGCCGCCGAATGGCGGCGGCGCTCCCTGGCGATGCTGGGCGTGCTCGCCGCGGCCACGCCGATGACCCTGTACATGGGGGGCATGGTCAACCCCAGCGGCGGTGAGATCGCCGCCGGGATCCTGGTGTGGACGGCCCTGCTGGCGATCGTGCTGGCGCCCGACCCCCGGCTGCTGAACCGCCGGCTCGCCCGGCTGGGCATCGGCGGACTGGTACTGATCAACATCCGGCCGCTCGGACTGATCTGGTTCGCCGGGGCCGTGGTCTTCTGCCTGCTGCTCACGCAGCGGCGCGGCGTCCTGGGATCCGTGCTGCGCCGCAAGGCCCTGTGGATGTGGGCGGCCCTGCTGGGGCTGGCGACGGCCGGTGCGCTGTTCTGGGCGGCGCGGCACCCCGACCACTCGAAGATAGACATCCCCGACTCGCTGACCGCGGGCGTGGCG
The DNA here is from genome assembly GCF_055588085.1 of Streptomyces sp. NPDC046303. NCBI lineage: Bacteria > Bacillati > Actinomycetota > Actinomycetes > Kitasatosporales > Streptomycetaceae > Streptomyces > Streptomyces sp. NPDC046303. Next base: position 59,571 of record NZ_JBVJFA010000014.1, on the reverse strand, counting down.
GCGAAGCGCACCCTGGGCAACACCGAGTGGTACATCAAGCAGATGATCGGGTTCTTCGGCTGGCTGGACACGCCGGGCCCGGCCCTCACGTACGTGGTGTGGATGGCCGTGCTCGGGACCCTCGCCGTGCTGGCGCTGGTCTACGGCCGCACGCGCGACGTGGTGGCGGTCCTGGGCATGCTCGCGGCCATCGTGCTGGTCCCGGTGGCCGCCCAGGCCTCGGAAGCGGAGCGGATCGGCATGGTGTGGCAGGGCCGCTACCTGCTGCCCTTCGCCGTCGGCCTGCCGCTGATGACGGTGCTGATCTGCGCCACGCGCGCCGCCGAACGGGGCTTCCCGTGGCGGCGGCTGGTCGGCTTCGCCGTCGCCGGCCTCGCGCTGGCCAACGCGGCCGCGTTCTACTGGACGCTGCGCCGCTTCGCCGTCGGCACCAAGGGCTCGTGGCTGGCGACCCACGCGCACTGGGCACCGCCCGGCGGGTGGGTCCTGTGGACCGGCGTGTACACGGTGGCGGCCCTCGCCATCGTCGTGGCGGCCCTGATGTCCGACCGCAAGCCGGCGCCGCCGCTGCCCCCGGACCTGGACACCCCGAGCCCGGGCCGCCACTCGCGGGTCCCCGAGCCCGCCTGACGCACTCGTCAGGTGGTGGCGCCGATCTCGGCGCACACCACCGACGGCGTACGGTCGTCCGCCTCGGCCAGCAGCGCGCCGCCCGGGGCCCACACGGCCGCGCCGCCGCAGCCGGTCCACGGGCCCGCCGCGCCGACGTGGTTGGCGAGGACGACGTACAGGCCGTGCTCCTCCGCGATCCCCGGGTGGACGCCCGCGCGCTCGCGGACGCCCTCGCCCGTCCCGTACAGGGACGACGCGAGGTGCACCCGGCAGCCGTCGGCGGCGCCCCGGCCGGACAGCTCGGGGAAGTGGTTGTCGTAGCAGATGCCCAAGGAGAAGCGGATCCCGCCGAGTTCGAACCGCCCGTCGCGGTCTCCGGGCCGGAACACGTCCTGCTCGTGCCGGTAGAGGTGCTGCTTCAGGTACGTGGTCACGTGCGCCCCGTCCGCGTCGTGGACCAGCGTCGCGATGGCGGGCCGCCCGTCGCCGGCCGGCAGTGCGACGTTGACGGCCGTGGCGATGCCGGCGGAGCGCAGCGGATCCAGCCGGGGGTCGTCGGCGGGGGTCATGAGCCCCGGGTCGGCGGCCAGCGCGTCCAGCTCGTAGCCGGTGAGCGCGAGCTCGGGGAACACCACGAGCGCGGCGCCCCGTTCGCGGGCCCGGACGGCGAGGGCGGCGGCCTGCGCGGCGTTGGCGCGGACATCGGCGGGTACGCAGGTCAGCTGCGCTGCGGCGATCTTCATCCGGCTCACCCTAGGACATGCCGTCAGCGCTCCGCAGGCCCGCGCAGCAGGGTCAGGAAGGAGCGGAACGCCGCGGGCATGTCCACGGATTCGGGGGCGAGGAGCCACTGGTACTGGAGGCCGTCCATGACCGCGGTCAGGAGCGGGGCCGCCTGTTCCGGGGTGAGGCCCGAGGGGAGGCGCTCGCCGAACTCGGCGCGCAGGACCGCCGCCATCTCGCCGCGCACCTGCGCGTAGCGCTCGGTGAAGAACTCCCGGGCCGGGTGCCCGTCGGTGACGCTCTCGCCCAGCAGCGCCGAGAAGGTCTGCACGATGCCCGGGCGCATGGCGTTGTACTCCACCAGTGAGGCCAGCAGGTCCAGGCGCCAGGTGTCCGCCGAGGCGCGCGAGCCGCCGCCCGTGTCCCAGCGGTCGCGTTCCCGCAGCACCGCGACCAGCAGGGCCTCCTTGGTCGGGAAGTAGTGCAGCAGTCCCTGCTGGGTCAGGCCGACGCGCTCGGCGACCGCCCCCAGGGACGCGCCCCGGTACCCGCGCTCCGCGATCACCTCGACGGCGGCGCGGACGATGTCCTCGCGCCGCTCCTCGCTCCTCGCCCTGGCCATCGGCCCGGCACCCCTTCCGTTGTCGCCCGTCGGCAGCACCGTAGGCACCGTACGGCATTCGAATATCACGAAAAGATTACGAGACCTACCGCTCTACAGGCAACAGGTCCACGATGGGGGCACCCGCACCGCACTCGCACCAACTCGCACCGCATCCGCACCGCACTCGCACCGCACTCAACGAGGAGGCACGGCCGTGACCGATGCCGATCAGGTCCGCAACAACGTCGTGGAAGCGGCGCTCGGCAAGCTGGACCTCGACACCAAGACCCGCCTGCTGGCCGGCCAGGACATGTGGTCGCTGCCCGCCGTCCCCGAGATCGGGCTGCAGTCCCTGGTCATGTCCGACGGCCCCATCGGGGTCCGCGGCGTGCGCTGGACCGCCGACGACCCGTCCATCGCGCTGCCCTCCCCGACCGCGCTCGCCGCCGCCTGGGACCCCGCCCTCGCCCGCCGCGCCGGCCGGCTCCTCGCCCAGGAGGCCCGCCGCAAGGGCGTCCACGTCCTCCTCGCACCCACCGTCAACCTGCACCGCTCACCGCTCGGCGGCCGCCACTTCGAGTGCTACTCCGAGGACCCGTACCTGACCGGCGCCGTCGGAGCCGGGTACGTCACCGGCGTCCAGGACGGCGGGGTCGGCACCACGGTCAAGCACTTCGCCGGCAACGACGCCGAGACGGAGCGGTTCACCGTCGACAACGTCATCGCCCCCAGGCCGCTGCGCGAGCTGTACCTGGCACCCTTCGAGGCCATCGTCGCGAACGCCCACCCCTGGGGCATCATGACCGCCTACAACCAGGTCAACGGCACGACGATGACCGAGCACCGGTACCTGGTCAACGAGGTCCTGCGCGGCGAATGGGGCTTCGACGGCTACAACGTCTCCGACTGGATGGCCGCCCGCTCCACCACCGGCGACATCGAGGGCGGCCTGGACGTGGCCATGCCCGGACCCCAGACCGTCTACGGATCCGCACTCGCCGAGGCCGTCCGCGCCGGCGAGGTCGCCGAGTCCGTCGTGGACGACGCCGTACGCAACGTGCTGCGCCTCGCCGCCCGCGTCGGCATCCTGGAGGGCGCCCCCGCCGCCGTCCCCGAGGCCCCCGCCCCGGTCGACGGCGAGGCGCTGGCCCGCGAACTCGCCGCCCGCGGCTTCGTCCTCGTCCGCAACGAGAACGCCGCCCTGCCCCTGCAGGCCGGTGACGGCCGCACCGTCGCCCTCATGGGCGCCGCCGCCCGCGACGCCCGGGTCCTCGGCGGCGGCTCCGCCACCGTCTTCCCCGAACGGATCGTCTCCCCGCTCGACGGGCTCACCGCCGCGCTCCCGGACGGCGCGCTGACCTACTGCCTGGGCGCCGACCCGTCCGACGAACCCGCCCCCGCCGACAAGGGCTTCGCGCTCCGCGCCGTCTGCCGCGACGCCTCCGGCGCCGTCCTCGGCGAGGGCAGCCTGCCGTCCGGCCAGGTCCAGTGGATCGGCGACGACCTGCCCGCGGGCGCCACCTACGAGACGATGGCGACCATCGAGGTCACCGGCACCTTCCTGCCGCGCGAGAGCGGCGAGCACGTCTTCGGGACCCGGGGCCTGGGCGCCTTCACCCTCGCCGTCGGCGGGCGGACCCTCTGGGAGGGCGTCCAGCAGATGGGCGACGAGGCCGACCCCTTCGAGGCCTTCTTCGGCGCCCCCGCCGAACGCGCCCGGATCGACCTCACCGAGGGCGAGCCGGTCGAGGTCTCGCTGACGTTCCACGTCCCCGACATGACCGCGATGCCGCTCAAGGCGATCATGTTCTCGCTGCTCCACCTCGGCCCTCGGCGCGACGCGGAGGAGCTCATCGCCGAGGCCGTGGCGGCCGCCCGCGCCGCCGACACCGCCGTCGTGGTCGTCGCCACCACCGACCGTGTCGAGTCCGAGGGCTTCGACCGCAAGGACCTGGCCCTGCCGGGCCGTCAGGACGACCTGGTGCGCGCCGTGGCCGCCGCCAACCCGAACACCGTGGTCGTCGTCAATGCCGGCTCCCCGGTCGAGCTGCCGTGGCGCGAGGACGTCGCCGCCGTGCTCCTGACCTGGTTCCCCGGACAGGAGGGCGGGGCCGCGCTGGCCGACGTACTCCTCGGGGACGTGGAGCCGGGCGGGCGGCTGCCCACCACCTGGCCGGCGCGGTTCGCCGACGCGCCCGTCACCGAGGTCGTGCCCACCGGGGGGCGCCTGGAGTACCGCGAGGGGCTCTTCATCGGATACCGGGCGTACGAGAAGCACGGCGTCACGCCCGCCTTCCCCTTCGGGCACGGCCTCGGCTACACCGACTGGGCGTACGAGTCCCTCGAGGCCACCGCCACCACGGCCCGGGTCCGCCTCACCAACACCGGTACCCGGCCCGGCCGCGAGGTCGTGCAGGTCTACCTGGCCCCCGTCGGCGACACGGTCGAGCGCCCGGCCAGCTGGCTGGCCGCCTTCGCGGGCGTCGAGGCGGGCCCCGGCGAGAGCGTCGAGGCCGAGATCCCCCTGCCCGCCCGGGCCTTCGAGATCTGGGACGAGCAGGCCGGCGGCTGGCAGCGGATCGGCGGCAGCTACGAGGTCCGCGCGAGCCACTCGCACGGTGACACGCGGCTGGCGGCCACGCTCGACATCGCGTGACACAGCGTCACGACACGCCGCAAGGACGAAATGGCCGGAAATAACCCCCTGCCGCGTCCTCTCGGACTGGACCGGAGGCGGACCTGACACCGCCTCCGGTCCGCCGCGTCAACGTGGCGGCTGCGCCGCCGTCACCTGTCGGTGCGCCAGTTCCGCCAGCCGCGCCTGCCCGTCCTTGCCCGGGTGGAACCAGTCCCAGCGGCTCAACTGCTCTGCCGAGAAGGGGTACTGGAAGACCGCCCCGCCGTCGTAGCGGCACAGCGCGTCCTTCGCGCACACCTCGCGGAGGACCTCGTTGTACTCGACCACCCGCGCCCGCACCTGCTCGCGCCGGGACTTCGCCCCCGAGCCCGCCGACAGCGGATCGGCGAGCATCGACTGGCAGATGCCCAGGCTCCAGATCTTGCGCACCATCGGGTCGTCCTTGCCCTGCTCCCACAGCCGCTGGAGGTCCGGGACGCTGGAGACGTACACCTGGGTGGTGGGGGAAGCGGCCCGCAGCCCCGCGAGGGCGGCCTCGAACCCGGCCCGGAACTCCGCCACCGGAGTCATCGACGAAGCCGTGGGCCGGCAGGCGTCGTTCGAGCCCACCATGACCGTGACCAGGTCGGGCTTGTACGCGGCGGCCTGGGACAGCTGCCCCGGCAGGTCGGCCATCCGCGAGCCGGTCGCCGCGAGGTTCCAGCTGCGGGCAGGCGCCTCGGCGTCCCCCAGCAGCCGTGCGGCCAGGGAGCGGACCTCCGGATCGTTCCCGGTGGCCCACGAGACCTCCGGGCAGTCGGCCAGCACCGAACAGGCGTCGAAACCACGGGTGATGGAGTCGCCGACGGCGGCGATCGAGGCGGGCGCCGTGTTCCAGCGCGGCGCGGCCTGCGCCCCGCGCTCGCCCTCCCCGCCCGAATCGGCCGGCCCGCACCCCGTCAGCGCCCCGCCCAGCAGGACGGCCGCCGCTCCCGCGCCCGCGAGGGTCCGGCGCGCGCGGCGGCGGCGCGGAGCGGTGGTGCGCATCGGATGGTCCCCTCCTTGACACCCCTGCGTCGTCCGGGGGGTCCTGCTGAGTGAAAGCTCTGTGTTTACCGGCCTCGGAGCGACCGTACGTCACATCATGACCCCTGACGCACGGTAGCTTTTTCCCGTGGCGTTTCGGCCGCAGGTCCCGTAGCGCAATGTCAAATAATTTCCGTTACATTACATCACGTCACATACTGTCCGTTTTCTGGAGTTTATTCCCGACCTCGTCCCACACTGGAGGTCCCGGTGACGACACGTGGAGTTCTGTACGTGCATTCCGCACCGCGCGCGCTCTGCCCGCACGTGGAATGGGCTGTTGCGGGCGTGCTCGGGGTGCGGGTGAACCTCGACTGGATCAGGCAGCCCGCCTCCCCCGGCACCTGGAGAGCCGAGTTCTCCTGGCAGGCCGAGGCGGGCACCGCCTCGAAGCTCGCCTCCGCACTGCGCGGCTGGCACCTGCTGCGCTTCGAGGTGACCGCGGAACCCTGTCCGACCGCCGAGGGCGAGCGCTACAGCTCCACCCCGGAGCTCGGCATCTTCCACGCCGTCACCGGCATGCACGGCGACATCCTGATCCCCGAGGACCGGCTGCGCGCCGCCCTGGCCCGCTCCGGCCGCGGCGAAACGGATCTCGAGGCGGAGATCGCCAAGCTGCTCGGCAAACCCTGGGACGACGAACTGGAGCCCTTCCGCTACGCGGGCGAAGGCGCCCCGGTGCGCTGGCTCCACCAGGTCGTCTGACCCGTACACGCGAAGGGCCCCGCCCGGCAGATGCCGAGCGGGGCCCTTCGCGTGTACGGGTCAGACGGTACGGAACGCCAGGGTGACGTTGTGGCCGCCGAAGCCGAAGGAGTTGTTGATCGCGGAGATCGGGCCGTCGGCCGGAAGCTTGCGCGGCTCACCGCGCACGATGTCCGCGTCGATGTCGTCGTCGAGCGCGTCGACGTTGATCGTCGGCGGGGCCAGCCGGTTGTACAGCGCCAGTACGGTCGCGACGGTCTCGATGCCGCCCGCACCGCCCAGCAGGTGACCGGTCATCGACTTGGTCGCGGAGATCGCGATGTGGTCGAGGTCGTCGCCCAGCACCTTGCGCAGGGCCTTCAGCTCGGCCGTGTCACCCTGCGGGGTGGACGTGGCGTGCGCGTTGACGTGCACCAGCTCGGCCGTGTCGAGTCCGGTGTTGTCGAGCAGGTTCTGCACCGCGGCCGCGACACCGCGGCCGGTCGGCTCCGGCTGCGCGATGTGGTGGCTGTCCGCGGACAGCCCCTGGCCCAGCACCTCGCAGTAGACCCGGGCACCGCGCGCGGCGGCGTGCTCGGCGGACTCCAGGACGACGACGCCCGCGCCCTCGCCGAGGACGAAGCCGTCACGGGCCTTGTCGTACGGGCGGGAAGCCTGCTCGGGGTTCTCGTTGTTCTTGGACATCGCCATCATGTTGGCGAACGCGGCGATCGGCAGCGGGTGGATCGCCGCCTCGGTGCCGCCCGCGACGACCACGTCGGCACGGCCGCTGCGGATCATCTCGACGGCGTAGCCGATGGCCTCGGCGCCGGACGCGCAGGCGCTGACCGGAGTGTGCACGCCCGCCTGGGCGTTGATCTCCAGGCCGACGTTGGCGGACGGCCCGTTCGGCATGAGCATCGGGACGGTGTGCGGGGAGACCCGGCGCACACCCTTCTCCTTCAGCACGTCGTACTGGTCGAGCAGGGTCGTCACGCCGCCGATGCCGGAGGCGATCACGGTGCCCAGACGGTCGGGCGCGATGGAAGCGCCCGTGGTGTCCTCCGCGCCGGCCGGGTCGGTGTAGCCGGCGTCGGCCCACGCCTCCCGGGCGGCGATGACGGCGAACTGCGCCGAGCGGTCGAGCTTGCGGGCCAGCGGCCGGGGCAGGACCTCGCTGGGGTCCACGGCGGCCGGTGCGGCGATGCGGACCGGGAGCTCGGCGAAGCGCTCGCCCTCGAGGGGCTTTACGCCGGAACGGCCGGCGAGCAGACCTTCCCAGGTCGAAGCGCTGTCGCCACCCAGCGGAGTGGTTGCGCCGATACCGGTGACGACCACGGTGCGATTGGTCGGGCTCACAGGAATTCTTTCTCCACGTCTCAGGGGGTGCTGAATTGTCACGGCGCCACCGCCAGGTGGCGACAAACGCTCGTCAGGCTCAGGCCTGGTTGTCCAGGATGTACTTCGCGGCGTCGCCGACCGTCTTGAGGTTCTTGACGTCCTCGTCCGGGATCTTGACGTCGAAGCGCTCTTCGGCGGCGACGACGACCTCGACCATGGACAGCGAGTCGACGTCCAGGTCGTCGGTGAAGGACTTGTCGATCTCGACGTCCTCGACCGGGATGCCCGCGATCTCGTTGACGATCTCCGCGAGACCGGCGACGATCTCTTCCTGCGTGGCGGCCATGTGGCGCTCCTTCTATAGCTAACTGAGGTGGAACAGGGCTGGGATCGGATCCCGGCCCTAGGGGAGGGTAACGACCGTCGCGGCGTAGACGAGTCCCGCCCCGAAGCCGATGACGAGCGCGGTGTCGCCGCTCTTCGCCGCTCCGGTCGCCAGGAGCCGCTCCATCGCGAGCGGGATCGAGGCGGCCGAGGTGTTGCCGGTGGTCTCCACGTCACGGGCGACCGTGACGTGCTCCGGCAGCTTCAGAGTCTTCACCATCGAGTCGATGATCCGCATGTTTGCCTGGTGCGGAATGAAGACGTCCAGGTCGTCCGCGGTGATCCCGGCGGCGTCGAGCGCCTGCTGGGCCACCTTGGCCATCTCGAAGACGGCCCAGCGGAACACCGCCTGGCCCTCCTGTGTGATGGCCGGAAACTTCTCGGCGCTGTCCTTGCTGCGGAACTCGTCCCACGGCACGGTCTGCTTGATGGTCTCCGACTTGTCGCCCTCCGAACCCCACACCGTGGGGCCGATGGCCGGCTCGTCCGAAGGGCCCACGACCACGGCGCCGGCGCCGTCACCGAACAGGAAGGCCGTCGCGCGGTCCTCCAGGTCGGTCAGATCCGAGAGCCGCTCCACGCCGATGACGAGGACGTGCTGGGCCGAGCCTTCGACGACCATGCCCTTGGCCAGCGTCAGGCCGTAGCCGAAACCGGCGCAGCCCGCGGAGATGTCGAAGGCGGCGGGCTTGACCGCGCCGATCCGGTGCGCGATCTCCGTCGCGACGGCCGGGGTCTGCTTGAAGTGCGAGACCGTCGAGACGATCACGGCACCGATCTGCTCGGCGGAGACACCGGCGTCGGCCAGCGCCTTGCCGGAGGCCTCCACCGACATCGCGGCGACGGTCTCCTCGGGCGAGGCCCAGTGCCGGGTCGCGATGCCCGAACGGGACCGGATCCACTCGTCGGACGAGTCGATGGTCTCGAGGATGACCTCGTTGGGCACCACACGGGTCGGGCGGTAGCCGCCGACACCGAGGATGCGGGCGTAGGGGGAGCCCTTGGCCGGCTTGATCTTGGACATGCTGTGTGGGCTCCTTCTCTCAGGCCGTCTGTTCGGCGATGAGCGCCGCGGCCTTGTCGAGATCGTCCGGGGTCTTCAGCGCCACGTTCGGTACGCCCTTCAGCGCACGCTTGGCCAGACCCGTCAGGGTGCCGCCGGGGCAGAGCTCGATGATCCCCGTGACGCCCAGCTCGGCGAACGTCTCCATGCACAGGTCCCAGCGGACCGGGTTCGCGACCTGGCCGACCAGTCGGGCGACGACGTCGGCGCCCGTGGTGACGACAAGACCGTCCTTGTTCGAGACGTACTTCAGCGCCGGGTCCGCCGGAGAGAGGGCCGCGGCGGCCTTCGCCAGCGTATCGACCGCGGGGGCCATGTGGTGCGTGTGGAAGGCGCCCGCGACCTTGAGGGCGACGACCTTCGTGGAACCCTCGGGCTTCTCCGCCACCAGGGCGGCGATCTGCTCCGTGGTGCCGGCGGCCACGATCTGGCCCGCGCCGTTGATGTTGGCCGGGGTCAGACCCAGCGCCTCCAGGTGCGCGACGACCACGTCGCGGTCACCGCCGAGCACCGCGGCCATGCCGGTCTCCGTGACGCCGGCGGCTTCGGCCATCGCCAGACCGCGCGTACGGACGAGCGACAGCGCGTCGGCGTCGGACAGGACACCGGCGTACGCGGCGGCCGTGAACTCGCCGACGCTGTGGCCCGCGACGGCACCGAAGGCCGAGGCCGGCCCGAGTGCGCCGGCGGACAGCAGACCCGCCGCGACCAGCAGCGGCTGCGCCACGGCCGTATCGCGGATCTCGTCCGCGTCGGCCTTGGTGCCGTAGTGGGCGAGGTCGAGCCCGATGGCGTCCGACCAGGCGGCGACGCGGTCAGCGGCACCGGGGAGGTCGAGCCAGGGAGTCAGGAAGCCGGGCGTCTGAGCGCCTTGGCCGGGAGCGACGAGTACGAGCACCCTCACACTCTCTCTTGTGGAGGGTCCCTGCCGCCCGTGGGGACAGGGACCAAGAACCGTCGGGGTAATTGTTGATGTCCGACAAAAGTCTAGGACTGGCCGTCACCGTCGGCCAGACGCCCCAGAATCAGGGCGATCCGCAGCGTAAACGCCGAGCGGACATCAGAAGGGGACCAGCCGGTGACGTCGGTCACACGTCGCAGCCGGTAGCGCACCGTGTTCGGGTGCACGAACAGCATGCGGGCCGCCCCTTCGAGGCTGCTCGCCTGCTCCAGGTAGACGCTCAGCGTCTCCAGCAGCGCCGACCCCGCCTCTTCGAGCGGTCTGTAGATCTCCTCCACCAACTGCTCCCGGGCAGCGGGATCCGAGGCGATCGCCCGCTCCGGCAGCAGATCGTCCGCCAGGACCGGGCGCGGGGCGTCCTGCCACGCCGTGCAGGCCTTCAGCCCGGCCGCCGCGGCCTGCGCCGACTTCGTCGCGTTCAGCAGATCGGCCACCACCGGGCCGGCCACCACCGGACCGGCCGCGAACGGCCCGATCAGCGACTTCGCCACCTGCATCGGGTTGTCGCTGCCGCCCGCGATGACGACCAGCCGGTCGCCGAGCACGCCCGTCAGGACCTGGAGCTTGTGGTGCCGCGCCGCGCGCCGGATCGCCTCGACCGTCAGCTCGCTGTCCCCCTCCGGCGCGGTGCCCAGCACCACGCACACGTGCTCCGGGGAGTTCCAGCCCAGGGCCGCGGCCCGCGACAGCGCGCCCTCGTCGGCCTCACCGGACAGCACCGCGTTGACGACCAGCGACTCCAGCCGCGCGTCCCAGGCCCCGCGCGCCTCGGCGGCCTGCGCGTACACCTGGGCCGTCGCGAAGGCGATCTCCCGGGCGTACACGAGCAGCGCCTCGCGCAGGATCTGCTCGTCGCCCGGGGCCGCCACCTCCTCGATCGCGGTCTCCATGACCTCGATCGTGGTGCGGACCATCTCGACGGTCTGGCGCAGGGTGATCGCCCGGGTCAGCTCCCGCGGAGCCGTCCCGAACACGTCGGTGGAGATCGCCTGCGGGGTCTCCGGGTGCCGGAACCACTCGGTGAACGCGGCGATGCCGGCCTGGGCGACCAGGCCGATCCAGGACCGGTTCTCCGGGGGCATCGCCCGGTACCACGGCAGGGTCTCGTCCATCCGCGCGATCGCGTTGGCGGCGAGCCGGCCGGAGGACTTCTCCAGCCGGCGCAGCGTCGCGGTGTGCGGATGGGCGGGCACGGGATGCGCGGCGTGTGTCGCGGGGGAATGCTCACGTTCGGGTTGGGGCACGTGACAAGACTGCCTTATCGGGACGGCAGCGCGGAGTCCGGTCCCCGTGCCCGGCCCCGGCCCGGGGGCTACGGTGGCCCCCATGATTGATGTACGCCGCGGCGCCGACCGGTACGAGGGCGGGGATCCGGCCGCCGGAATCACCACCCGGCACGCCTTTTCCTTCGGGTCCTCCTACGACCCGGACAACCTGCGCTTCGGCCCGGTCCTGGCCTGCAACGAGGAGACCCTCGCCCCGGGCGCCGGATTCGACGAGCACCCGCACAGCCACACCGAGATCGTCACCTGGGTCGTCGAGGGCGAGCTCACCCACCGCGACGACACCGGCGAGGAGGGCGTGGTCCGGCCCGGCGACGTACAGCGGCTCAGCGCCGGATCGGGCGCCCGGCACGTGGAGCGCAACGACGGCGAGGGGCGGCTGCGCTTCGTGCAGACGTGGCTCGCGCCGCTCACCCCGGGCGGCGAGCCCTCGTACGAGGTGGTCCGGGGCCTCGCCGACGCCGCGCCCTACCCGGTCCCCGCGGCGGGCGCCGTGCTGCACGTCCGGCGGCCGGGCGCGGGCGAGCGGGTCCCCCTGCCGGCGGCGGAGCGGGTGTACCTGCACGTGGTGCGCGGGGACCTGCGCCTGGACGGGCAGGAGCTCGGCCCCGGGGACGCGGCGCGGATCACCGGCGAGAAGGACCTGGAGGTCGTCGCCGGATCCCCGGGCGAGCTGCTGATCTGGGAGCTGCCCGCACAGACCGCCTAGCGCTGTGCGCGGAGCTCGGCGAGGACCGCGTCGGTGAACGGGGTCCACGCCTCCACCGCCCACGGGCCGAACGCGCGGTCCGTCAGGGCCACGCACGCGGCGCCGGCGTCCGGGTCCACCCACAGGAAGGTGCCGGACTGGCCGAAGTGCCCGAAGGTCCGCGGGGAGGACGAAGTGCCCGTCCAGTGCGGTGCCTTGCCGTCGCGGATCTCCATGCCCAGACCCCAGTCGTTGGGCGACTGGTGCCCGTAGCCCGGCAGGACGCCCTTGAGGCCGGGGTGCACGACGGAGGTGGCCGCCGCGACCGTGCGGACGTCGAGCAGCCGGGGCGCCTGGAGCTCGGCGGCGAACCGTACGAGGTCGGAAACGGTCGAGACGCCGTCCTTGGCGGGCGAACCCTCCAGGGTGGTCGAGGTCATGCCCAGCGGCTCGCACACCGCCTGGTGCAGGTACTGCGCGAACGGGATGCCGGTGGCCTTGGCGATGTGGTCGCCGAGCACCTCGAAACCGGCGTTCGAGTACAGCCGGCGCTGCCCGGGCGGGGCGCTCACCCGGTGCTCGTCGAAGGCCAGCCCGCTGGTGTGCGCGAGCAGGTGACGGACCGTCGACCCTTCGGGCCCGGCCGGCTCGTCCAGCTCGATCGCCCCCTCCTCGTACGCGACGAGGGCCGCGTACGCGGCGAGCGGCTTGGTGACCGAGGCCAGCGCGAAGCGGTGGCCGACGGGTCCGTGGGAGCCGGCCGTTCCGCCGTCGGCGCGTACGACGGCCGCCGCGGCCGTCTGCACCGGCCAGTTCTCGATGATCCGCAAGCTCTCCATGGCGTCGAGCCTACTTGCTTGGAGTGCACTCGAGGGTTTTAGCGTGGGGCCATGAGCCTGACGCAGACGCGGTACACGATCAGCGAGGTCGAGGCCCGGACCGGTCTGAGCCGGCACACGCTGCGGTGGTACGAGCGGATCGGCCTGATGCCGCACGTGGACCGGTCCCACTCGGGGCAGCGGCGCTTCAGCGACAAGGACCTCGACTGGCTGGCGTTCGTGGGCAAGCTGCGGGCCACCGGGATGTCGGTGGCGGACATGGTCCGCTACGCGGAGCTGGTCCGTGAGGGGGACCACACCCTCGACGAGCGCCGCGAGCTGCTGGAGGCGACGCGGCGGGACGTGCGGGCGCGGCTCGCGGAGCTGACGGACGCGCTCGCCGTACTGGACTACAAGATCGATTTTTATGCGATGAACGCGGTCGCGGGGAAGGCGCATCCATGACGGAGCACGACGGCACCACCATCGAGCGGGTCGAACTGGGCAAGGGCGGTCCGCTGGTCGGCGTCCAGGGCCTGGGCTGCATGGGCATGAGCGAGTTCTACGGGGACACCGACGAGGCGGCGGCCCGCGAGACCCTGGAGGCGGCGCTGGCTGCCGGGGTCACCCTCTTCGACACGGCCGACGTCTACGGGCTGGGGCGCAACGAGGAGTTCCTCGCCCCCTTCGTGGCCGCGCACCGCGAGGAGATCACCCTCGCGACGAAGTTCGCGATAGAGCGCAACGAGGACCCGCACTATCGCGGTGTCCGCAACGACCCCGCCTACGTCCGGCGGGCCGTGGAGGGCAGCCTGCGCAGGCTCGGCGTGGACGTCATCGACCTGTACTACATGCACCGGCGCGACCCGGCGGTGCCGTTCGCCGAGTCGGTGGGCGCCATGGCGGAGCTGGTGCGCGAGGGCAAGGTGCGCCACCTCGGGCTCAGCGAGGTCACCGGCGCGGAGCTGCGCGAGGCGCACGCCGTGCACCCGATCGCGGCGCTCCAGTCGGAGTGGTCGCTGTTCAGCCGGGACGTGGAGCGCAGCGCCGTGGGCGCGGCGGCCGAGCTGGGCGTGGCCTTCGTGCCGTACTCCCCGCTGGGCCGGGGTTTCCTGACGGGGGCCTTCGCCGACGCGTCGACGGACTTGGCGGACGGGGACTTCCGCCGCCACCAGCCGCGGTTCACCGGCGAGAACGCGAGGGCGAACGCGGCGCTGCTGGCCCCCGTCCGGGAGGTCGCCGCGGCGCACGGGGCGAGCCCGGCGCAGATCGCCCTGGCCTGGGTGCAGCAGCGGGCGCGGGTGCACGGGCTGACCGTGGTCCCGATCCCGGGGACCCGCAAGGCGGCGCGGCTGCGGGAGAACGTGGCGGCGACCCGGATCACGCTGACGGCGCAGGAGCTGGCGCTGCTGGAGCCGATCGCCTCCCGGGTGGCGGGGGACCGCTACCCGGACATGACCTTCACCTCGGCCTCCCGGGAGGGCTGAGGCGCGGGAGCGGAGCGCGGAGCGCGGATCGCCGAGCCGCAGGGTCAGGGCCGCTCGGCGGTGAACCGGTCCCGCAGCGTCACGTACTCCGCGTCCGTCAGCAGGCCGGCCGAGTGCAGCTCGCTCAGGTGCTCGAGCCGGTCGTCGGACGGCCGGGGCGAGGGGAAGGCCGCGACCGGCGTGCGCCCGCGCAGCGCGGCGAGGACGGCCGCGGCGAACGGCAGCGACTCGTGCACCGCCCCGTACCCCATGCCGAAGACGGCCGCGGCGAGGTCGTGGCTGGGGCGGGGGTCGGCTCCGGTGAGCCGGGGCTCCCGCAGCAGCAGCCGCAGGTGCCCGCCGGGGCCGTCGGGGGAGCTCCACTGCACGCCGGTGAGGGCGGCCAGGGGGTAACGCTGGTCGCCCGCCTTCCATTTGGTGCTGGTCGCGCCCGTACGGGACCAGTGGAAGGTGAGCGCCGAGCCGTCGAAGGCCACGCGCGCGTCGTACGCCTTCAGCTGGAGCGGCGGCTGCGGGACGTCGACCAGGAAGTGCTCGGCGGGCTCGGCGGCCTCCGGACCGAGCCGGGAGCGCAGCGAGTCGGCGAAGGCGGCCGCGTACGGCGCCCGTTCGCCCGGCAGCACCAGCCGGTAGGGGTCGCAGGCCTCCCTCAGC
The DNA here is from genome assembly GCF_055588085.1 of Streptomyces sp. NPDC046303. NCBI lineage: Bacteria > Bacillati > Actinomycetota > Actinomycetes > Kitasatosporales > Streptomycetaceae > Streptomyces > Streptomyces sp. NPDC046303. The sequence goes on along the minus strand of NZ_JBVJFA010000014.1, from coordinate 44,566 downwards.
TGCCCCGCGGCGGCCTCCATCAGCGGATCCGCGCCCGGCCGCGGGACGACACGCAGCACCACCGTGTCCCGCTTCCCGGCGGTCACGCTCACCCCCGACACCGCTTCCAGGGGGATCCGGCGCGAGCCCAGGACATGGAAGAGCCTCGGCTGCCTCGGCGTTCGTATCCCCCGTGCGAAGCGGATGAGCACCGAGTCCGAGTCGAACTCCCAGACGGCATGGTTTCCGGCCAGTACGTCACCCATGGGCCACATGGTAAAGGGAGGGGCCCTCGCGCGTCCCCCTCGCTGCGAGGCCCGGTTTCCGGCCCTCTACGCGCGTCAGCCGGTCTCCGCGCCCGAAATACCGTCCCGGCAGGCATCGTTCCCGGTCGCGCACACGACGGAACCGAATGCGCCGGTTCCGATTTTGGCGAAGTTGTCCACCGAGTCGGTCCCTGGCTCGAAATAGCCGGTGTGGGCCTTGGCGGTGGCCGAGGACAGCAGCCGCGCGCCGAACTCCGCGGAGACCGGGTCGGCGCCGTGGCCCAGCCCGCCGAACTCCAGGTGCGGCACGTCCGCGATCCAGTCGCCCTCGTCCCGCGTGGCCCACACCCGGGCCGAGGTGCGCAGTTCGGCGACGTTCGAAGCACGCATGCCGGGGCTGCCCGCCACCACCACGTCCGTCACCCGGTCCGGCAGCTCGTGCGCGGCGACCCCGCACACCACCGAGCCGTAGCTGTGGCAGAACAGCGCCACGCTGGAGCGCCCGGGCAGGGCGGTGGTCAGCGACTTCAGCCGGACGGCGCCGTCGAAGGCCATGCGGCCGGTCGCGGCGTCCACGCCGACCCCGGTGGGCGCGTCGTACCCGGCCCAGGCGATGACCGCGGTCCGGCCGGCCGGGGCGGCCGCGCGCTGGGCGTCGTACAGGGACTGGGCCATGCCGACCGGGGCGCTGAACCTGCGCTGCGTGCGCTCGAAGGTGATCGCGTCGGTGTCGACGCCGGGGACGACCACCGACACCCGGCGGGCCCGGTCGAGGTCCCCGAAGACCTCGGCGACCAGGCCGCCGCCGGTGGGGTCGAAGGCGAGGATCTGCCGGTCGGGTTCGGCGAGCGAGGCGAAGCGGTGGGAGCGCCGGGTGGCCGTGAGCCGGTCGGCCGGGGCCAGCGCCACGTCGCGGCTGCGGGCTTCCTCGACCTGCCCGGCCTGCTCCAGGCCGCGCCGGTTGGCGCGGTAGCGGGTGGCGGCGGGCGCCCCGTCGAGATTGCCCACGACCAGCGGGTAGCCGTCGGCGAGCCGGGCCCGCTGGGCGGCGTCGAGCCCGTCGAAGAAGCGGGCCACCGTCCGTGCGGGGGCGTCCGCGGGCGGAACCGGCCGTCCGTCGATGCGGGCCTTGGCCCAGGCGGCGAGGGCGGCGGCGCGCAGCGGGGTGCCGCCCTCGGGGCGGTGCACGGCCGTCCAGCCGGTGGTCGCCAGCATGACGAAGACCACCGCGAGCGCGAGCAGGGTGCGCAGGGCGGCGGGGCGCGGGTCGGCGCCGTGGGCGGGGGGAAGGGCATGGCCGGACAGGTTCACTGGGACCAGCCTAGGAGACCGGTTCCGGCGGGGGCGCGCAGGGTGACGGGTGTCACGGCCGTCCGGGTGCCGCCGCAGCGGCGGTTGCTGATCAACGGTCAGCCGGGCCGGCCCCCTCTCCTGTGGGCGCGCGGCGCCAGTTTCCGGCCAGAGCAGGGCCGATCTGGTCCAGATAGGCCTCGGTCATCCGCCGGATCGCGGCCACGCTGGTGTCCTCGCCCTGCCCCCACAGCCGCCCCGTGACCCGCATCACGCCGCAGAAGGCGGCGGCGGCCACGCGCGGGCGCGGGTCGGCGTCCACGTCCAGGCCCTCGCGGGCGGCGACCAGCGCGGAGATCCGTTCCTCCAGACCGGTGCAGCGGCGCAGGTGCACGGCGAGCAGGGCCGGGGTGGACTCGATCAGCCGGTAGCTGCGCATGTAGAGGTCGACGGGGACCACGTCGCAGAGGGCTTGCTCGAGGGTGTCCCAGGTGGCGAGCACCGCGCCGCGCATCGCCTCCAGGGGGCCCTCGGCGGCCGGCCGGGCCTGAAGCTCGGCGAAGAACCGCGACTCGACCAGGTCCTGGACGGCGAACGCGACCTCTTCCTTGTTCGCGAAGTAGCGGAAGAAGGTCCGCTGCGAGACGTGCACGGTGTCGGTGATCTCGTCGACGGTGGTGGCCTCGTACCCCTGGGAGACGAAGAGCAGCAGGGCGGCGCGCAGCAGCGCGTCCCGGGTGCGCCGCTTCTTGCGCTCGCGCAGTCCCGTCACCGCCGGTCCGGCCGGTGCCGTCCGCTCGTCAGTCTTCACCGCGGGGCTCCTCTCTGACGCCGAGTGGGCGGTCAGGCTACCTGTGACCCCCCTCACACCGGCCGTCCCGTTAAGCCGTTGGTGAAGCGACGGCAACTCGTTCGGGGACACGCCCCCGCCCGGGAACGGGCCGGGCGGGCCGTGCCGGAGGCGTCAACTCCGCAGGTACGACAGCCCCGCCGGACGGTTCCGGCGGGGCTGTCGCCTATCAGGGTGGACCCGGCCGGGCCCCCTTCCGCCCTCCCGTATCCGCAGGTCAGCGTGGTGTCAGCGGAGCCCCGGAAACGGTCCGGGTGCCGCCCGTCCACAAGGAGTTGACCCGTCATGCGTACGTGGAGCACCACTTTCGCCGCCGTCGCCCTGGCCCTGACCGCCCTCATCCCGAGCACGGCCGGCTCCGCCCACGCCGCGGGCCCGGCCACCCTCGGGCCATGCGCCACCGGGCAGCTGTGCCTGTGGGCGAAACCGGAGTTCAAAGGCACCCGGCACGTCCGCGAACTGAGCACCGTGGACATCAACAGCTGCACCGCGCTGCCCGAGGGAACCAGCGCGCAGTCGCTCGTCAACCGCACCGGGCGCCCGGTCACCACCTACCAGTCGGCCGTCTGCGCGGAGACAGGCGAGTTCCAGACCTACCCGGGGGACGGAGTCTGGCTGCCCCAGTCGCCCTACCAGGTAAGGGCGTTCAAGGTGTGGGAGAACTAGGCACCACGGGCGCTACGGGCGCTACGGGCACCACGGCCGGGCCCTGCGGCCGGTCCGGGGGCCCTGCCACCGCCTCGCGCGGCGCCGGGGCCCCGGGCTGCCCGGCCTGAGCGCCGCCCAGCCGGGCCACCTCGGCGCGCAGCGCCCGTACCTCCGCGTGGAGTTCCCGTACGGCCGCCAGCTGGAGCCGCTCCACCTGGTCGTCCCGCTCGAAGCGGGCGATGAACCAGGCGGCGATGTTCGCGGTCACCACACCGAGCAGGGCGATCCCGGACAGCATCAGCCCGACGGCCAGCACCCGGCCGAGGCCGGTGGTGGGGGAGTGGTCGCCGTACCCGACCGTCGTCATGGTGGTGAAGGACCACCACACCGCGTCGCCCAGGTTCTTGATGTTGCCGCCCGGGGCGTCCCGCTCCACGCTCAGCACCGCGAGGGAGCCGAACATGAGCAGCCCCACGACGGCTCCGGCCACATAGGTCGTCAGCCGGACCTGCGGAGCCATCCGGGCCCGCCGGCCCACCAGCAGCAGTGTCGACAACAGCCGCAGCAGCCGCAGGGGCTGCACCAGCGGCAGCACCACGGCGCACAGGTCCAGCCAGTGCGTCCGTACGAAGTGCCGGCGGTCGCTCGCGAGACCCAGCCGGACCAGGTAGTCGAGGGCGAAGGCCCCCCACACCGCCCACTCCGCGAGCGTGCACGCCCGGTGCACCTGGGCACTCGCGTCGGGGGCGATGATCGGCACGGCGTACGCGACGGCGAAGCAGACGGCGAGGACGAGCAGCGGGGTCTGGCTCCGCCGCTCCCAGAGCAGCTGGCGGGAGGGTTCCTTCATGCCGAGCATCGTAAGGAACCCGTAAAGCGGAGGTGCCCCCGGCAGAGCCGGAGGCACCTCGGCCCCCTCGCGGACCGGCCGGCCGGCGACCGGCTACGCGTCGCCGCCCGCCGCGCCGGGGTCGGCCGCCGCGACGTCCAGCAGCTGGTACCGGTCCACGGCCTGCTTCAGCGCCGACCGGTCGATCTGCCCCGTCTTGGCCAGCTCGGTGAGCGTGGCCAGCACCACCGACTGGGCGTCGATGTGGAAGAACCGCCGGGCCGCACCACGGGTGTCCGCGAAGCCGAAACCGTCAGCGCCCAGCGAGGTGTACGGGCCGGGCACCCAGCGCGAGATCTGGTCCGGCACCGCCCGCATCCAGTCGGAGACCGCCACGAACGGCCCCTGCGCACCCGACAGCTTGCGCGTCACGTACGGGACGCGCTGCTCCTCCTCCGGGTGCAGCAGGTTGTGCTCCTCCGCCTCGACGGCCTCGCGGCGCAGCTCGTTCCAGGAGGTCGCCGACCAGACGTCCGCCCGGACGTCCCATTCCGCCGCGAGGATCCGCTGCGCCTCCAGCGCCCACGGCACGGCCACGCCCGAGGCCATGATCTGCGCCCCGATGGTGCCCGAGGTGCCCTCCGACACCCGGTGGATGCCCTTGAGGATCCCGTCCACGTCCACGTCCGCCGGCTCGGCCGGGTGCTGGATCGGCTCGTTGTAGACGGTCAGGTAGTAGAAGACGTCCTCCGCGTCCGGGCCGTACATGCGCCGCAGACCGTCCTGGACGATGTGCGCGATCTCGTACCCGTACGCCGGGTCGTAGGCGACGCAGCCCGGGTTCGTGGACGCCAGCAGCTGGGAGTGACCGTCGGCGTGCTGGAGCCCCTCACCCGTCAGGGTGGTCCGGCCGGCGGTCGCACCCAGTACGAAACCGCGCGCCAGCTGGTCGGCCATCTGCCAGAACTGGTCACCCGTGCGCTGGAAACCGAACATCGAGTAGAAGACGTACACCGGGATCAGCGGCTCGCCGTGCGTGGCGTACGCCGAACCCGCCGCGATCAGCGAGGCCGTGCAGCCCGCCTCCGAGATGCCGTCGTGCAGCATCTGGCCCGTCGGCGACTCCTTGTACGCGAGCAGCAGGTCGCGGTCGACCGCCTCGTACTGCTGACCCAGCGGGTTGTAGATCTTGGCGCTCGGGAAGAACGCGTCCATGCCGAAGGTGCGGTACTCGTCGGGCGCGATCAGCACGAAGCGCTTGCCGATCTCCTTGTCCCGCATCAGGTCCTTCAGGATGCGGACGAAGGCCATCGTGGTCGCGATCGACTGCTGGCCCGAGCCCTTCTTGGCGGCCGCGTAGGTCTTCTCGTCCGGCAGCTGCAGCGGCTTGGCGCGCACCACACGGGTCGGCACGTAGCCGCCCAGGGAGCTGCGCTGGTCGTGCATGTACTGGATCTCGGGGGAGTTGCGGCCGGGGTGGTAGTACGGCGGAGCGCCGTTCTCCAGCTGCTGGTCGGTGATCGGGATGTGCAGGCGGTCGCGGAAGCGCTTGAGGTCGTCGACCGTCAGCTTCTTCATCTGGTGCGTCGCGTTGCGGCCCTCGAAGTTCGGGCCCAGCGTCCAGCCCTTGACCGTCTGGGCCAGGATCACCGTCGGCTGGCCCTTGTGGGCCTTGGCCGCCGCGTACGCCGCGTAGACCTTCTTGTGGTCGTGCCCGCCGCGGCCCAGGTGCTGGATCTGGTAGTCGGTCATGTTCTCGACCATCGCCCGCAGCCGCTGGTCGTCCCCGAAGAAGTGCTCGCGGATGTACGCGCCCGATTCGGTGGCGTACGTCTGGAACTGCCCGTCGGGGGTGGTGTTCATCTTGTTGACCAGGATGCCGTCGCGGTCCTGGGCCAGCAGCGGGTCCCAGGAGCGGTCCCAGATCAGCTTGATGACGTTCCAGCCGGCGCCGCGGAACTGCGACTCCAGCTCCTGGATGATCTTGCCGTTGCCGCGCACCGGGCCGTCGAGGCGCTGCAGGTTGCAGTTGACGACGAAGGTCAGGTTGTCCAGGCCCTCGCGGGCGGCGATCGACAGCTGGCCGAGCGATTCCGGCTCGTCCATCTCGCCGTCGCCGAGATACGCCCAAACGTGGGACTTGGAGGTGTCCGCGATCCCGCGCGCCTCCATGTACCGGTTCATCCGGGCCTGGTAGATCGCACCGAGCGGGCCCAGGCCCATCGAGACGGTCGGGAACTCCCAGAAGTCCGGCATCAGCCGCGGGTGCGGGTAGCTCGAAAGGCCGTACGGGGCCTTCGACTTCTCCTGCCGGAACGCGTCGAGCTGCTGCTCGGAGAGCCGGTCCAGGAGGTAGGCGCGCGCGTAGATACCGGGGGAGGCGTGGCCCTGGAAGAAGATCTGGTCCCCGCCGTCGCCCTCGTCCTTGCCCCGGAAGAAGTGGTTGAACCCCACGTCGTAGAGGGAGGCGGAGGAGGCGAACGTCGCGATGTGGCCGCCGACCCCGATGCCCGGGCGCTGGGCGCGCGAGACCATGACGGCCGCGTTCCACCGGGTGGCGTTGAGGACCTTGCGCTCGATCTCCTCGTTGCCGGGGAAGAACGGCTCGTCCTTGGTGGCGATCGTGTTGACGTAGTCCGTGCTGCGCATCTCGGGCACGGCCACGCGCTTCTCGCGGGCCCGCTCGATCAGCCGCAGCATCAGGTAACGGGCACGCTCACGGCCCCGCTCGTCGACCGCCGCGTCCAGGGAGTCGAGCCACTCCTGCGTCTCCTCCGGATCGAAGTCCGGGACCTGACTGGGCAGGCCGCCAATGATGATCGGATTGCGATCGGATGCGGAAACCACGCTGTTCCTTCGCTGTCGGGGGAGTCGTGCCTTGGGTTGTCGTGCCTTGGGTTCGCCGCCTCCCATGGTCTTACGCCCGGCCGAAATCGTCATCTTTACCGCTGGGTAATCCCTGGAGGCGGCGGGAAGTCAGGGGTGGGCCATCCGAGGGCGCCCCGGCCAAATCGCAACCTTACGCGCGAGTCGGTCAGGCCCCGCGGAGGAACTCGTAAGGACGTTCGTCCCTCAAACAGGTAGGAAAGTCCCAAGGCGTTGCCGATGATGCCGAATGAACCGCAATGGTGTGGGATGAATCACCAGAGCCCCGCACGGGGAGGCTGAAAGTTGCGGCGAGACGGCCGCAATCGTCACCGTTTCGACGGTCTCGGCGGCCGGGTACTTGCGCGATCCGCCGCGCCCGTGTGGACTACGTCCAATGCTGCGCGTACGCGCGCCGCCGAAGACATTCACCGAACATGAGCAGGAGGCACCCCGTGAGCGCGACCGCGGACCACGCGGAGAACCTGGCCGCCCGGCTGGGTTTCCAGTCCGAACAGGTGGTCCAGGAGATCGGCTACGACGACGACGTCGATCAGGAATTCCGTGATGTCGTTGATGAGCTCGTCGGCGATCTCGTCGACGAGGACTACGACGACGTCGCGGACGCCGTGTTGCTGTGGTTCCGTGAGGACGACGGCGACCTGGCGGACGCCCTGGTCGATGCCACCGAGCTGATCGAGGACGGCGCACTGATCCTGCTGCTGACCCCCAAGACGGGCCGCCCCGGCTACGTCGAGGCCAGCGACATCAAGGAAGCCGCAGAGACGGCCGGCCTCTCGCTGGCCAAGGGTCTTCCCGTGGGCAAGGAGTGGGCCGCCACCAAGCTGGTGACGCCCAAGACGGCCGTCAAGTCCAAGCGCTAAGCCGCGCGCCCCGCTGCCGAGCGGACATCACGCACACACCCCGTCGACCCGCGGTCGGCGGGGTGTGTGCGTTCCCGGCCCCGCCCCGCCTAGGCTGTGCCTCACCCGAACGGCCCACTGCGGGCGATCCAGGAATTGCGGGAACGAAGGGATGCGAGAGATGGCGATCGAGGTCGGCGACAAGGCCCCGGACTTCGAGCTCAAGGACAACCACGGCGCCACCGTGCGGCTCTCCGACTTCCGGGGGGAGAAGGCCGTGGTGCTGCTCTTCTACCCGTTCGCCTTCACCGGCGTCTGCACCGGCGAGCTGTGCGAGCTGCGCGACCAGCTGCCGCGCTTCCAGAACGACGAGGTCCAGCTGCTCGCCGTCTCCAACGACTCCGTGCCGACCCTGCGGGTCTTCGGGGAGCAGGAGGGCCTGGACTACCCGCTGCTGTCCGACTTCTGGCCGCACGGGGAGACCTCCCGCGCGTACGGGGTCTTCGACGAGGAGAAGGGCTGCGCGGTCCGCGGCACCTTCATCATCGACAAGGACGGCGTCGTGCGCTGGACTGTCGTCAACGGACTGCCCGACGCGCGTGACCTCAACGAGTACATCAAGGCGCTCGACAGCCTCTGAAAACCCCCTGTGGGACGGGAACCCGTCACTAGGATCGAAACGTTGATCCGATAGCAATCGCACGACGGGGCACCGCCCCACACAGAACCCAATGGAGGACCCGTGGGAGTCAGCCTCAGCAAGGGCGGCAACGTCTCGCTGACCAAGGCCGCGCCTAACCTGACGGCGGTCATCGTCGGTCTGGGCTGGGATGCTCGCACCACCACCGGGGTCGACTTCGACCTCGACGCCAGCGCGATCCTGACCAACGACCAGGGCAAGGTCGCCAGCGACGCGAACTTCGTCTTCTTCAACAACCTGAAGAGCCCCGACGGCTCGGTCGAGCACACCGGTGACAACACCACCGGTGAGGGCGAGGGCGACGACGAGGCGATCAAGGTGAACCTCGCCGGTGTCCCGGCCGATGTCGCCAAGATCGTCTTCCCGGTCTCGATCTACGAGGCCGAGAGCCGCCAGCAGAGCTTCGGCCAGGTGCGCAACGCGTACATCCGCGTGGTGAACCAGGCGGACAACACCGAGCTCGCCCGCTACGACCTCTCCGAGGACGCCTCGACCGAGACCGCCATGGTCTTCGGCGAGCTGTACCGCAACGGCGCGGAGTGGAAGTTCCGCGCCATCGGCCAGGGCTACGCCTCGGGCCTGCGCGGCATCGCGCAGGACTTCGGCGTCAACGTCTGAGCCACCAGCTGTCACCCGTCCGGCGCCGTGCACTGTGTGTACGGCGCCGGACCGGCTTTGCGGCCCGTACGGACCGGTCCCACGGCCGGCCCGGTCCGGGCCGCACCGCACGGCACCGCACACCGTCACGCAGAGCGCACCACGCGCACCATACGCACCACGCGCAGCACACCGTCACGCAGGCACACCGTCGTCCGGGGAGGACCACAACATGGGCGTCACACTCGCCAAGGGGGGCAATGTCTCCCTCTCCAAGGCCGCACCGAACCTGACCCGGGTTCTCATCGGCCTCGGCTGGGACGCGCGCTCGACCACGGGCGCGGACTTCGACCTCGACGCCAGCGCGCTGCTGTGCAACAGCGGCCGGGTGCTGGGGGACGAGTACTTCGTCTTCTACAACAACCTCAAGAGCCCCGAGGGCTCCGTCGAACACACGGGGGACAACCTCACCGGCGAGGGCGACGGCGACGACGAGTCGATCATCATCGACCTCAGCAAGGTGCCGGACCGCGTCGACAAGATCGTCTTCCCCGTCTCGATCCACGAGGCGGACGCCCGCCGGCAGAGCTTCGGCCAGGTCAGCAACGCCTTCATCCGCGTGGTGAACCAGGCGGACGGCCAGGAACTGGCCCGCTACGACCTCTCCGAGGACGCCTCCAGCGAGACCGCGATGATCTTCGGAGAGGTCTACCGGTACGGGGGTGAATGGAAGTTCCGCGCAGTGGGGCAGGGGTACGCGTCGGGTCTCAGGGGCATCGCTCTAGACTTCGGGGTCAACGTTTCGTAAAGCCGCAACAAGACGCATGGGGTGCCAGGTGCCAGTGGTTCTGAAAACCTTCGGCTGGTCGTTCGCCATCACGGCGCTCGGCCTCGCCTTTGCCGCGTGGCAGTGGGGGTGGGAGGCGTTCGGGGTCGTACTGATCCTGTCGATCCTCGAGATCTCGCTGTCCTTCGACAACGCGGTCGTCAATGCCGGAATCCTGAAGAAGATGAACGCCTTCTGGCAGAAGATCTTCCTCACCGTCGGCATCCTGATCGCCGTGTTCGGAATGCGGCTGGTCTTCCCGGTGGCGATCGTGGCCATCAGTGCCAAGGTCGGCCCCATCGAGGCCATCCAGCTGGCGCTGGACAACCCCGATCAGTACGAGGCCCTCGTCACTGATGCCCACCCGGCCATCGCCGCCTTCGGTGGCATGTTCCTGCTGATGATCTTCCTCGACTTCATCTTCGACGAGCGCGAGCACAAGTGGCTCGCCTGGCTGGAGCGTCCGCTGGCCAAGCTCGGCAAGGTTGACATGCTGTCGGTCTGCATCGCCCTGATCGCGCTGCTCGTCTCGGCGATGACCTTCGCCGTCAACGCCCACACCAGCACCGGCCACGCGGACAAGTCCGCCACCGTGCTGCTCGCCGGCGTCGCCGGCCTGATCACGTACCTCATCGTCGGCGGCCTGTCCTCGTACTTCGAGAACAAGCTGGAGGAGGAAGAGGAGCGCGAGCACGAGGAGGAGGAGAAGGCCAAGGCCGCGGGCAAGCCCGTCTCCGCCGTCGGCCTGGCCGGCAAGGCCGCGTTCTTCCTCTTCCTCTACCTGGAGGTCCTCGACGCCTCGTTCTCCTTCGACGGGGTCATCGGCGCCTTCGCCATCACCAACCACATCTTCTGGATGGCGCTCGGCCTCGGCATCGGCGCCATGTACGTCCGTTCGCTCACCGTGTACCTGGTCCGCCAGGGCACCCTGGACGACTACGTCTACCTGGAGCACGGCGCGCACTACGCCATCGGCGCGCTCGCGGTCATCCTGCTGATCACCATCCAGCACGAGATCAGCGAGATCATCACCGGCCTCATCGGCGTGGTGCTGATCGCCGCCTCCTTCTGGTCCTCGGTGCGCCGCAACAAGCGCCTGGAACTGGAGGATTCCGCCGCCAAGGCATGACGGCGGCGGTAATGCGGAACGCTCCATGGCGGGGCGGCCTGCGGGGTCCACGGACCCGGCGGGCCGCCCCGCTCGCGTAGGCATTGAGGGACCAGGGGACCAGGGGAACAGGGGGGTAGGGGAATGGGCTTCTTCGACGGCATCATGGGCAGCCGCGCCGTGCAGTTCCAGTCGGGCAGCGCCTCGTCGAACGCGATCGAGCTGACCAAGCGGCACCCGACGGTGTCGCTCACCAAACAGGGGGCGGTCCACGGCAATCTGCGCGTCAACCTGTCCTGGCGCATGCGCACCTCGGACATAGGCGGCAGCAGCCACGGGCAGAGCGGACGGCTCCTGCGGCATCCGTTCAAGCTGTTCAAGCCCGACATGGTGCAGGCGCACACCCAGGGCATGGTCAACGTCGACCTCGACATGGGCTGCCTGTACGAGCTGACCGACGGCACCCGGGGCGTCGTCCAGCCGCTCGGCAACCTGCTGGGCGACATCAACGACCCGCCGTACGTGAAGCTCAGCGGGGACGACCGGTTCGGCTCGGCGTCCGGGGAGACGCTCTACGTCAACCTCGACCACGCCGAAGAGATCAAGCGGATGCTGGTCTTCGTCTACATCTACGACCAGACCCCGGCCTTCGACCGCACCCACGCCATGGTCACGCTGTTCCCGGTCACCGGGCCGCGCATCGAGATCCCCCTCGAGGAGCGGCAGCCGCAGGCCCGCTCCTGCGCGGTGGTCTCCCTCGAACACGTCAAGGGCGAGTTCGTCGTACGGCGCGAGGTGAAGTTCGTGTACGGGTTCCAGGCCGAGCTCGACCGGCTGTACGGCTGGGGACTCCAGTGGGGGCGCGGCTACAAGAGCACCAAGGCCTGACCGGAGCCCCGGGCGGGGCCGGGGGCCGGGTACCTCTGCGGCGTCAGCGCCGGATGAACTGCGGGCCCTGCACCGGCAGCCGGAAGGACGGGTCGCCGCCCGGACCCGGCAGCGGGGCCGGGGACACCGGCTGCGGATACCCGTAGGCGGGCTGGACGGGCGGCGGGGCCTGGGTGGGCGGGGCCATGGCGGCCGTCTGCTCCGAGGTGGGTCCGGCCGCCGGGCTGCCGGCCGCCGGGCTTCCGGCGGGGTCGGGGGCGTTCTCGTCGACCGAGATCCCGTGGTCGGTGGCGAGCCCCACCAGCCCGTTGGAGTAGCCCTCGCCCAGCGCGCGGAACTTCCACCCCTCGCCGCGGCGGTACAGCTCCCCGCAGATCAGGGCCGTCTCGGCGCCGGTCTCGGGCCGCACGTCGAAGTAGGCCAGCGGCTCGGAGCCGCCGGCGGCCGTGGCGTCGTACAGCAGGATCCGCAGGTCGCGGACCCGCTCGAAGGGGACGTCCTCGGCGGAGGCGACGACCAGGATCCGGTCCACGGCCGGGGTCACCGTCCGCAGGTCGGCCTGCACGGCGTCCGTGACGGCCTCGCCGAGCTGCTTCTTGCCCAGCCGCCAGACCGCCCCCGAGGGGTGCCGGGGCTGGTTGTAGAAAACGAAGTCCTCATCCGAACGCACCCGGCCGTCGGAGCCCACGAGCAGTGCGGAGGCGTCCACGTCGGGCACCTCCGGGCCGGTGGACCAGCGCAGCACCGCCCGGACCGCTGCGGCGGTCACCGGGATGTTCGAGCCCTTCTGCATCGCGTGCGTCATGCACGTCATCCTGCCCTCCCCGGGTGGACCGGGACAATGCGGCCCCCCGTAGGGCCTTGTCTCGAACGCGAGAGCTGGGCATGGTGCAAGAGGGTTACCTGAACTTCATGTGCTTGAGGAACTCTTGACTCACGTTCGTACGTACTATTACCGGCCACGCCAGTTGGGCCGCCGAGGCAGTACGGGGGAAGCACATGCGTCACTTTGGGCACGTATCGCCCACCGTCCGTAAGGACCTCTTCCATCAGGAACCGGCAGAATTCACCGGAGCCTCGCCCGCCCGCACCCTCGCCGCGGCCCTCGGGGCCACGCTGTACAGCCCGGCCACCCGCCCCCAGCTCGCCCGCGACATCCGCAAGCAGGCCGGCCGCGGAGTCGTCTCCATGGTCCTCTGCCTGGAGGATTCCATCAGCGACGGCGACGTGGCCGGGGCCGAGGAGAACCTCGTCCGGCAGTTCACCGAGCTCGACGCCGACACCGACGAGCTCCCGCTGCTGTTCATCCGCGTCCGCACCCCCGAGCAGATACCCGACCTGGTGCGCCGGCTCGGCGGCTCCGCGCGCCGGCTGTCCGGATTCGTACTTCCCAAATTCAACGAGAGCAGTGGCACCGCCTTCCTCGAGGCCGTGGCCCGGGCGGAAGCCGTCGGCGGCCACTCCCGTCTGTATGCCATGCCCGTCCTGGAGACCCCGGACCTGCTCCACCTCGAAACCCGCGTCGACACGCTCGCCGGCATCTCCCGCACCGTCAACAGCCACCGCGAGCGGGTCCTGGCCCTGCGGCTCGGCGTCACCGACTTCTGCTCCGCGTACGGCCTGCGCCGCACCCCCGACATGACCGCCTACGACGTCCAGATCGTGGCCGGCGTCATCGCCGACGTGGTCAACGTCCTCAGCCGCGCCGACGGCACCGGCTTCACCGTCACCGGACCCGTCTGGGAGTACTTCCGCAGCCAGCAGCGCCTCTTCAAACCGCAGCTGCGCCGCAGCCCCTTCCTCGAGGAGGGCGTGGAGGAACTGCGCACCGCCCTGATCGAACACGACCTGGACGGGCTGCTGCGCGAGATCGAACTCGACCGGGCCAACGGGCTCCTCGGCAAGACCTGCATCCACCCCGCCCACGTCACGCCCGTCCACGCCCTGTCCGTGGTCTCCCACGAGGAGTTCTGCGACGCCGAGGACATCCTGCGCCCCGAGCGCGGCGGCGGCGGAGTCATGCGGTCCGCCTATACGAACAAAATGAACGAGGTGAAGCCCCACCGGGCCTGGGCCGAGCGCACCATGCAGCGCGCGGAGGTCTTCGGTGTGGCGAAGGAGGAGGTCGGCTTCGTCGACCTGCTCACGGCCGGACTCCAGGTGTGAATCTCCTGGTGACGGCGTCGACGACGAGGAAAGGCAAGACGATCGAAGCAGTGTGGTCGGGAACCTGGGTCGCGGACCGGCTGGGCGTCAGCCTGGAGGAGGCCGGTGCGCCGGGCTCGCCGCCGCTGGCGGAGCTGCTCGGGCTCGCGCTGCGGCGCAACCCCAAGCGGGCGCACCTGCTGGTCTCGCAGGTGCTGGGCAAACACGTCCCGCAGTCCCCGGCCACCGTCTACGCCGCCGGATACGGGCTCGGCGAGCGCGTCCGGACGCTGCTGGGCGCGGACGGCGCCGCCTCGGCGGTGGTCCTGGGCTACGCCGAGACGGCCACCGGGCTCGGCCACTGCGTCGCCGACGGCCTGGGCGCCGCTCCCTACCTGCACTCCACCCGCCGGCCCGTACCCGGAGTGCGGCCCGCCGGCGGCTTCGAGGAGGCGCACTCGCACGCCACCTCGCACCTGCTGCTGCCCGAGGACCCCGAGCTGCTCGCGGGCAGCGGCCCGCTGGTCCTGGTCGACGACGAGTTCTCCACCGGCAACACGGTCCTGAACACCATCCGCGACCTGCACGCCCGCCACCCCCGCGCGCACTACGTGGTCGTCGCCCTCGTCGACATGCGCTCCCCGGCCGACCGCGACCGCCTCACCGCGTTCGCCGCGGAGCTCGGCGCCCGGGTCGACCTCATTGCCCTGGCCTCCGGCACGGTCACCCTCCCGGAGGGAGTCCTCGCCAAGGGGCAGGCCCTGGTGGAGCAGTACGAGGCCGCTGACCAACCCGGGCACATTCAGCCTCGCCGGCGTGTGAGGCGCGGGGTCTGGGGCGGAGCCCCAGCGGACGGCCCGCAGCCGATCACGCGCATCGCCCTGGACTGGCCCACCGGTCTCCCCGACGGAGGCCGGCACGGCTTCACGGCAGCCCACCGCGCAGCCCTGGAGGCGGCGCTGCCCACCCTCACCGGCCAGATCTCGGCCGCGCTGGGCGACGAACCCGGACGGGTCCTCGTACTCGGCAACGAAGAGCTGATGTACGCCCCCCTGCGCCTCGCGAAGGCCCTGGAGGAGGCGGGCGCGGCCCGCGAAGTCCGCTTCTCCACCACCACCCGCTCACCCGTGCTCGCCGTGGACGACCCCGGCTACGCCATCCGCACCCGGCTCGTCTTCCCCGCCCACGATGCCCCGGCCGACGGCCCCGGCGACCGGTACGCCTACAACGTCGCGGGCGCCGGTTTCGACGCCGTCGTCGCCGTCGTCGACTCGGCCGGCGACACCCCCGAGCTGCACGCCGGACTGCTCGCGAGCCTCGCCCCGCACACCGGCCGTGTCCTGCTGGCCGCCGTACCGTCCTACGTACCCGACCGGCAGGAGCAGAAGCCGATCATGACCGAGCCGACCCCGCACGAGCCGACCCCGCACGAGCCGATCAGGCATGAGCCCCTGCGCGGGCCCGCCTTCTCCTCGTACGCCGCCGAGGACGTCGGCTGGCTGCTCCAGGACTTCTCCGACGTCGAGCTGGAGGCCCCGACCGAGGAGCGCGAGGAGGCGATCCAGGCGGGCGGCGCGCACTACGCCGAGTCCCTGCCCGTCGAGTACCAGCCGTCCCCCCAGTACCAGGAGCTGTACCAGAACGCCCTGACCGCCTCCGCGGCCCGCATCGCCCGCGCCGTCGGCACGGTCACCGAGACCGTCCTCGCCGAACGCTCACCCTCCCCGGTGCTGGTCTCCCTGGCCCGCGCCGGAACCCCCGTCGGCGTCCTGATGCGCCGCTGGGCCCAGGCCCGGCACGGACTGGACCTCCCGCACTACGCCGTCTCCATCGTGCGCGGCCGCGGCATCGACGCCAACGCCCTGCGCTGGCTGGCCGCCCGGCACGACCCGGCCGACGTCGTCTTCGTCGACGGCTGGACCGGCAAGGGCGCCATCACGCGCGAGCTGACGGCCGCCCTCGCCGAGTACCCCGGGTTCAACCCGGAGATCGTGGTCCTCGCCGACCCCGGCTCGTGCGTGCAGACCTACGGCACCCGCGAGGACTTCCTCATCCCCTCCGCCTGCCTCAACTCCACCGTCTCCGGCCTCATATCGCGTACCGTCCTGAGGTCCGACCTGGTCGGGCCCGCCGACTTCCACGGCGCGAAGTTCTACCGCGAGCTCGCCGGCGCGGACGTCTCCACGGCGTTCGTCGACACCGTCGCCGCCCACTTCGAGGAGGTGGCCGGCGCCGTCGACGAGGAGGTCAAGGAACTCCTCTCCGCGGACCGCACCCCGACCTGGGAGGGCTGGGCGGCCGTCGAGCGGATCAGTGAGGAGTACGGCATCCACGACGTGAACCTGGTCAAGCCCGGAGTCGGCGAGACCACCCGCGTGCTGCTGCGCCGGGTGCCGTGGAAGATCCTCGCCCAGCGCGGCGCGGGCGCCGACCTGGACCACGTACGCCTGCTCGCCGAGCAGCGCGGGGTCCCGGTGGAGGAAGTCGACGGACTGCCCTACACCTGCGTCGGACTCATCCACCCCCGATTCACGCGCGGCGCCACCGGCGCCGACGGAAAGGCTGTGGCCTCGAAGTGACTGTCCTGGTAGCCAGTGATCTCGACCGTACGCTCATCTACTCGACGGCGGCCCTCGCCCTGACCATGCCCGACCCGGCGGCCCCCCGGCTGCTGTGCGTCGAGGTCCACGAGAGCAAGCCGCTGTCCTACATGACGGAGACGGCGGCGGGACTGCTGGCGGAACTGACGGCCGACCCCTCGGTCGTCTTCGTCCCGACGACGACGCGGACCCGCAAGCAGTACCAGCGCATCCGCTTCCCCGGCCGCCCCGCCCCGTACGCGATCTGCGCGAACGGCGGCCAGCTGCTGGTCGACGGGGCGCCCGACCGGGACTGGCGGCGGCAGGTCGCCGCCCGCCTGGCGCAGGAGTGCGCCACGCTGGAGGAGGTCCACGCCCACCTGCTGGCGACGGCCGACCCGGCGTGGCTGCGCAAGGCACGGGTGGCGGAGGACCTGTTCGCGTACCTCGTCGTGGAACGCGCCCTCGTCCCCGACGAATGGCTCAAGGCCCTGGCCGAGTGGGCGGAGGCCCGCGGCTGGACCGTGTCCCTCCAGGGCCGCAAGATCTACGCCGTGCCGCGCCCGCTGACCAAGAGCGCGGCGATGCACGAGGTGGCCCGCCGTACGGGCGCCACCCGGACCCTCGCCGCCGGAGACTCCCTCCTGGACGCCGACCTGCTGCTCGCGGCGGACGAGGCGTGGCGCCCGGGCCACGGCGAACTGGCCGACGCGCAGTGGCACGCGCCGCACGTGTCGGCCCTGTCCACGGCGGGCGTGCTGGCGGGCGAGGAAATCGTCCGCGCATTTGGACGAGCGGCCGGACGGGCGGCCGGACCGTTGCGAGACTGACCGTATGACCAAGGGCAACAGCACCAAGATCACTGATGAGCTCTACCGGTACATGCTCGCCCACAACCCCCCGCTGGACGCGTTCCAGCGGGGGCTGGTGGAGACGACGTACGCGAAGTTCCCGGACGTCGCCGGGATGCAGTCGGCGGAGGAGCAGGGGCCGCTGCTGGCCTTCCTCGTCCGGCTGACCGGCGCCCGCCACATCGTGG
Source organism: Streptomyces sp. NPDC046303 (assembly GCF_055588085.1). Lineage (NCBI taxonomy): Bacteria > Bacillati > Actinomycetota > Actinomycetes > Kitasatosporales > Streptomycetaceae > Streptomyces > Streptomyces sp. NPDC046303. Next base: position 27,094 of record NZ_JBVJFA010000014.1, on the reverse strand, counting down.
AGGTGGGCACCTTCACCGGCTTCTCGACCCTGTCGATGGCCCAGGCACTGCCCGCCGGCGGCCGCATCATCGCCTGCGACATCTCCGAGGAGTGGACGGCGTACGGCAGGGAGGCCTGGGAGGCGGCGGGCGTCGCCGACCGCATCGACCTGCGGATCGCCCCGGCACTGGACACCCTGCGCGCCATGCCGGCGGAGCCGCACATCGACATGGCCTACGTGGACGCCGACAAGGAGAGCCAGATCGCCTACTGGGAGGAGCTCGTGCCGAGGCTGCGCCCGGGCGGCCTGATCGTCACGGACAACACGCTCTTCCACGGCTCGGTCCTCGACGAGTCGGCCACCGGCTCGGCGGCCGGTGTCCGCGCGTTCAACGACCACGTCTCGGCGGATCCGCGCATGGAGTCCGTACTGCTGGCGATCTCGGACGGCCTGACGCTGTCCCGGAAGCGGTAGCACCCGCTCGGCGGGCCGGCCGTCGGCCGTCCTGGGCCCCGGCCCGGCTCCGGCCGCGGCTCCGGCCTAGCCGCAACTGCCTCCACCGCAGCAGCCCCCGCCCCCTCCGCCGCCCCCGCCGCTCATGGCGCGAGCGGGCGCGGGGGCACTGCTGGTGCCGCCGACGGCGACGGCCGACAGCAGTTTGACGGTGTCGGCGTGACCGGCGGGGCAGTCGGCGGGCGCGGAGGACTCGGCCATCGGCCGGCTCAGCTCGAAGGTGTCGTCGCAGGTCCGGCAGCGGTACTCGTATCGAGGCATGCGGCCAGGTTAACGGCGCAGGGCCGTACGGCGGGAGGGCGCGGGCGCGCGGGCCTCTATCCGTCCTCGGGCCTATATCCGCCCTCGGGCCTGTGCCCGCGCCGCCCGCTGCTCCCGGGCGGCTTCCTCGGGGTGGCGGGCCTGCCAGTACGGATTGTCGTGCGGCAGCGCGCTGCCCACCCGGCCGTACATCCCGAACCACATCAGCATCACGCCGACGACGAAGCTGAACAGCACGTTGGGAATCTTGAACGCCAGGAAGTTCAGCTCGCTGTCGAGCAGCGCCAGATTCACGAACCCGCTGGCGATGAACAGCAGGCCGAGCACGATGTTCAGGGTGGAGGCGAACGTTCCGCCGATCACCATCCCGAGGAACAGCAGCGCGCCGATGCAGATCGACAGGACGCTCAGCGCGCCGTTGGTGTTCAGCGCGAGCACCGTGTCCCCGCCGGTGTCGAAGAACCCGATCCGGTCGATGAGCCCCAGGATGCCGAAGACGACCAGCAGCAGCCCGGTCAGTCCGGCGCCGACCCGGTAGACCTTGCTGAGCTTGTGATCGGCGGGCAGGTGCTCGTCGAGCCGGGCGTTGACGGGATGCAGGAGGCGTTGCAGCCTCCGGTGGGGGTCCGACTGCGCCTCGGTCACATAGGGCTCATGCGGCACGTACGGCGCATAGGACTCATGGGGCTCGGTGCACCCATAGAGCGCATGCGGCGCGTAGGACTCACGCGGCGCGGAGGGTTGCCGGGGCCTGCGGGCCCTGCGTTGCCTGTGGGGCCAGTGGGACGTGTGGGCAGCCATACCGCCCTCCTCTGCTCCGTTCCGGGCACCTCCAGCATCCGCCGATGCCCACCCGCGGACAACCCCGAACAACTCGGGCGCGCAGTCCCGCCCAGGCCCCGGCTGCTGCGCTCGGCCCGATACGGCCCGGCGCCCTGACTCCGGCGCCCTGACTCCGGCGGTCCGACTCAGGCCTGGCCGCGCTCCGCCCGGATCCCGTTCACCACGCGGTTCACGGCGACCCGTACGTCCTGCATCTCCAGCAGGAACGCCCAGTAATCCGGATGCCGCCCCTCCAGCCCCGACATCGCCCGGTCCACCCGGGCCACCGCCTCGTCCAGCGGCCGCGCGTGCCGCGGATCGGGCACACTGCGCCCCGCCATCGCCAGCCGCTGCGCGTCCCGGATCGCGAACCGGGTCCGGTCGACCTCCGCCTGCGGGTTCCGCGCCACATCCTCCAGCCGCGTCAGCCGGTCCTGCGCCGCCGACACCGCCTCGTCGGTGGCCTCCAGCGAAGCCCGCACCGCGTCGATCAGCACCCCGACGTCGGCCCAGCGCTGCTCGTCCCGGGCCCGCGAGGCCTCCTCGAGCTGCTCCTCGGCCCGCGCCACATCCCGTATCGCCTCGTCCGGAACGTGCTGGAGGTCCTGCCAGCACGCCGCGCTGAACCGGCGGCGCAGCTCACTGAGCACCGGATCCACCCGGTCCGCCCGGTTGCGCAACGCCTGGGCCCGCGTCCGCAGGCTCACCAGCCGCCGGTCGATCTCCGCCGCCCGCTCCGGCAGCCGCGCCGCCTCCGCCCGCACGCCCTCCGCGTCCCGCAGGATCCGGTCGGCACGCTGTACGGTCTCCTGCACCCCGTGCCGGCCCGCGCCCTCGTTCAGCTTGGTCAGCTCCGGGCCCAGCGCCGCCAGCCGCGCTGCCAGGTCATCGGCCCGCATCCCCTTGGCCCGTACGGCATCCAGCGCATCGCTCGCCGCCAGCAGCGCGGCCTTCGCCCGCTCCCGCGCCGGCGCGACCCGGGCGAGCTGCGTCTCGGCCCTGTCCAGCAGCGGCTGCAACCCCTGCGCGAACCGGTCGAGCTCCCCCTTGACCCGTACCAGCTCCTCCCGAGCCCGGGTCAGCTCCTCCCGCGCCCGCGAGGCGGCCGACGCCTCGAGATCGACCCGGTCCAGGTCGTGCGCGTCCACGGCCGCGATGTACACATGGCTGACCTGGTCGATCCGCTGCCCCAGCGCGGCGAACCCCTCGCTCGCCTGCCGCCCGGCCGGAGACCCATCGGCCGCGACGATGGTCTCGATCGAAATCCGCAGGTCCCGCTGCGCACTGTCCAGCTCGTAGAACGCCGCGGCGGCGGCATCCTTCGCCGCCTGCGCATCGGCCCGCCGACTCTCGTCCCGCCCACCGAACCACCGCCGGGATGCCGTTGTCACAATCCCTCTCCCGTACCGCGTCCGCAATGCCCCGGACCATTCTCCCCCACGGGAACGGGTTTGCATGGGGGGTGTGCCCGCCATGTAGGCTGTCCACTCATCCACGGGTGCGTAGCTCAGGGGTAGAGCGCTGCTCTTACAAAGCAGATGTCGGCGGTTCGAAACCGTCCGCGCCCACCAGCTAAAAGACCCCCCGCCGATCATGGCGGGGGGTCTTTTGCATCAACTTTTGACATCAACGGGTGCAGTCAGAGGCGCCGGGGCGCTGCCTCAACAGGCTCCTGGACGCCCTGGACGGGAACGGGCCGCACGTCCGGAGCCATGACGGGCGGCCAGCTCCTCACGGTGCGGTGAGAGTTTCCCTACTCCATCAACGCACCCGCCGCGCACAGCGCGGCGAGCGCGCCCCGTCGCCCGGGCCTGCCTCCTGTCTACGCCCCGCTCCAGCCCAGCCGCCGGCCGCGCGCCAGACGGCACGGGTTCGATGGTGGGACAACCGCGGTACGGCTGAGCACCCGAGCCCACGAAGCCAGCCCCTGCCCACCAAACGCCCGAGCCGAGCGAAACCACGACGCCGCCCAGCACCACCAGGCCCAACCCCTGACGCAGGCCCCAGCGGAACGCGCCAGGCCACCGAGAGCCGAGCACCGGTACCCCAAGGCCCGCCATCACCAGCCGCTCAAAGACATGCCTCCGGCGGGGGCGCTCAGGCTCCGGGATGACCGGGGCTGGCCGTGCGACTGCGGGCCGGTTTGTGGTGGGGGTGGGGGCTGTCATCCCGCCTGCCGTCGACCCAGGCAAGCCATAGCAGACCAGGCTTCTGGGGCCCAGGTCGTTCGTCCAGTGGGGCGCTCCACCTGGGCCCCAGAAGCCTGCCCCGCTATCACTCTGTGTGGGTCGACGGCAGACGGGATGACAGCAGGGGCAGGTCATGCTGATACGCCCGCACCCTGTGTCACGTCACGCGGTAGGAAGCCTGCCTGGAGGGGGTGTTCTCACCGCGGCGGTAGGTGAAGTGGCTCGTGATGGTGCCAGATGAGGTAACGGTCCTCGCGGCGCAGTTCGGCGGAGCCCCACTCCATGCGCATGACGCCCTGAGTCATGGAGCAGGCGTAGGCGACGAGCACGAGCTTGACGTCCTCTGACAGCAGGGCGAGGTCGGGAGGGGGTTCTTGGTCGTCAAACTCGTCGAAGCCCAGGTCGAACGCTTGTTGCATGGGTTCGGGGCCGTGCCGGCGTATCAGGTCGGCTCGGAAGCCTGTGGCGCGTCGCAGTCGTGCCGCTGTGACGGGGACGTCTTTCTTCGCGTAGCGGAGCGGATAGATCACATGGTCGCTAAGGATCATGAGCGTTCGCCCCTGTAAGCGCACGGGCGTGGCCGCTGGGAGTGAGGCGAGGCCCACTTCCAGTTCCTCGTACTGCGCGGCGTACAAGCCGTGTCCGTACGCCTCCAGCGTCTGGGTCTGCACTCCCTCGTGTCCGCTACGGGCTCGGGCATGGGCTCGAACCAAGCTGGCGGGGATCAGGCCAGCCAATGGGCCTGCGGCGTCGCCGAAGGTCTTCTCGGCCCACCCTGGCATGGTTGCCATGACCTACCGCCCTTCCCCCTTGTGGCACCTGAGTGCCGAGCAGCATTCAACGAAACCGTGCAGGCTGCGTGCGAGCCGCGCAAGAGGGCATACGGCGCATGACGAGGCGCACGTTGTCCGGCATCGGTTGCGTCGGGTGGCAGGTGGACGTCAGTGGTGGGCCGTACGCTGCCGCCATGCACAGAGGAGCGATCACACAGGGATCCGTGCTCAAGGCCATCGCGGAGTACGACGAGTTGGGACAGGCTGCGTTCCTGGCGAAGTACGGCTTCGGCGAGGCTCGCTCATACGTTGTGGTGCACGACGGGCGGGAGTACGACTCCAAAGCCATAGTCGGCGTGGCGCACCATTGGGATCAGGGGCGAGCCCTCAGACCCGATGAGTTCAGTGGAGGCAAGGAGCACGCCGCGGCGTGGCTGAAGCGGGCAGGCTTCCAGGTCAAAGCCGTCAAGAATCCTGACTGGGCCCGGGACGAGATCATCCTTGCCTGTCAGCTCGTGATGGAGAACGGCTGGAAGGGGCTGGACGCTCAGGATGCCAGGGTAGTGGAGCTGTCAGGCCTGCTCCAGCTGCTTCCCATCCACGCCGACGCAGAGCGCAACGAGAAGTTCCGCAACCCGAACGGAGTGGCGCGCAAGACGTTCGACATCGCCACGCGGCATCCGGAGTACCAGGGCAAGCCCACGAACGGCGGCGCCCTCGACGTTGCGGTGCTGATGGAGTTCCTTGCCCGGCCTGACGAGATGACCGAGGTCGCTCGGCTCATCCGGCAGGGCATCGCGACCGGCGAGCTGCAGAACCTTGGGCCGACCGAGGACGAGGAGTTCGACGACTACAGTGCTCCTGAGGGGCGGCTCCTCATGCGCCGGCACCAGGCCCGTGAGCGGAACAAGAGCCTGCGGAAGAAAAAGATCGCTTCTGTGGTTCAGCGCGGTGGGCGGCTGGCGTGTGAGGCGTGTGGGTTCGACTTCGAGCAGGTCTACGGCGACCGCGGTGCTGGGTACATCGAGTGCCATCACGTCGTGCCGTTGCACGAAGCGGGCGAGGGGCGGACTAAGCTCAGCGATCTCGCCCTCATATGCGCCAACTGTCACCGCATGATCCACCGCCGGGCGCCCTGGCCGACCCCTGAGGAGCTGCGGACGTCCATCGAGCGAAAGCATGCAGCTGACAGGCGTGCCGCGGAAGCCATTGCACGGCCACGCAGGGCGGCTGACGAGCAGATGCCGAACCCGTGATCTGACATCCACAGCTGACATCAACGTCGGTGCACAGAGACAGTTCCCGGAGGGCTGTGGGCGACAGCCATCACCAGGGCCGCTCGGGTGCTCAGGCGCCATCGGGCGAGCTTACAAAGCAGATGTCGGCGGTTCGAAACCGTCCGCGCCCACCAGCACAAAGGCCCCCCGCCGACATGGCGGGGGGCCTTCTGTGTCCATCGCGGGAGCGAACCGGGAGCGCCGCCCGTGTTCCGGGCATCCGGCCCAGGTGCCTGGCTGCTTCGCACTGGATGTTCTGGCTCGTGCGGTGAGGTCTCCGCACTTCCTCAAGTCGCCTGTCACGGGCGGCGCGTCGGACGGGGCGTGGCTCCTTTCTCCGCCCGCCCGCCCGCCCGTCCGACGCGGCGATGATGCGTTGAGAAATGAGCTCCAGCCCTTTTTTGGAATGGGTTGAGGCTTCCGCGATCGTTTTCGCACATCGCCATCTGTTCATTTTGCGGGTCGGGTATCCAAGGTGCTCAGGGTGACCGGGAGGGTGCGTAGTCGATTGATCGTCGGAAAGGGGCTCCGAAATTCGAGGAGGTGACTGGTCGGTAACCGGTCACTGAGTGCCTTCGGATTCTGCGGGGCGATTTCGGTGAAACCCGGTGGAGTCGGAAGGGTGTTCGTAGGATGTGGCTCCTGTTTGAACCGTGAACCGTTTCTGGGTGGGGGTAGCGATGAGCAGTGGCATGTGTGAGGGGCGAAGAGGGCGGAGACGGGTGGGGGAGGCCGTTCGGCGGGCAGCTGTTGCGCTTGTGGTGGCTGGTGTTGCCGTTGCGTGTGGGCCTGCCGGGGGTGGGGGACCGGCCGTGTCGGCGCCGGCGACCATCACCTCGGCTGCGCCGGCCGCCAGCGGCTCGCCGACACCGACTGCGACTCCCACTCCGACGCCGTCGGCCGCGCCCACCCCCACCGTCGACCAGAAAGCGCCCAGCGTTGCCCCGGTGGTCCCGGCCACCACCAGGCCCGCGCCGAAGCCCACGACCAAGGCCCCCACCCAGGCGCCGACGAAGGCGCCTACCGCGCCTGCGGCCGCCGAGTGCGAGATCGTTTCCAACGCCGGGAACTGCTACAGCGCGGGCCAGTTCTGCCGCAAGGCCGACGTCGGGCGGTCCACGCACGCCGCGAACGGGCGCATCATCCACTGCCGCGACGACGGCGGTCAGCCGCGCTGGGGTTATTAGGGCCCGCATGCCGTCGAGACCCGGGGGACGGGCGAGTGGCCCGCGTGATCCGCTCGGTCGGGCCGGTCAGCGGCCCGGCCGGCCGGCCCGGCGGCGCAGACCCCGAGTTTCGGGGCCGAGGCGGCTCACTGGCGGGATAGTAGGGGTATGTGCCGCTCCATTAAGACCCTGCGCCCGCCCGCCATCCCCGACAAGGCCACCGAGGAGGAGATCCGCGCCGCCGCGCTGCAGTACGTACGCAAGGTGTCCGGCTTCCGGGTGCCCGCCGCGCACAACCGCGAGGTGTTCGAGGCGGCCGTGGACGCCGTCGCCGAGGCCACTGCCCAGCTCCTCGACGGAATGCACGTACGGGGCCAGGCCGCCCCCGCCTGACCCCCGGCGGGGCCGCCCCGACCGGGTGAGGGGTCAGGCGGCCGCGCGGCGCCGCAGGACCCACACCCCGGCGCCGAGCGCACCCGCGACGAGGGTGCCGCCCACGGCGATCTGACCTGGGCTCACCGAGTCCATGCTGCCGCCCGTACCGCCGCGCGCGGCGCCCGGCGTGACGTACAGGGACACGGTGACGCGCTCACCGCCCGGGGCGCACTCGAACGTGACCCGGTGGGTGCCCTGGGCGGCGTTGCGGTAGACGGTGGCGCTGCCGAAGAGGTTGGTGGCCTCCAGGTTCCCGGGGGTCAGGCGTGCCTCTCCGAAGGCGCTCGAGGTGGCCCGGCCGACCTTCGTGCCGCAGCCCGCGAGGTTGAGGGCGACCCGGCCGCCCGGGGCGACGGTGGTGGGGGAGACGGAGGCGCTGGGAGCGGCATACGCGATCGCGGCGGGAGTGGCGGCGGCGACGGCCAGGGTCGCGGCGGCGACGGCCAGCAGGCGGCGCGGCGCGGCGGACGGCAGGACACGGGGGGTGGCGGGCGCTTTGACGGGCATGGAGAGAACTCCTCGGCTCCTCGAAACGGCGCGGCCAGGGCACGGATGTGACGCGGATTCGGTTGCGCACCGTGCTGTGGACGCTAGGAGCCCAACCCGGGCGCGGCGATCGGGGCCGGGTGAACGGGTGAGCCACTGCTCCGCCCGGGGGAGCCGTCGGGGCGGTTCCCTACGCCGCCGGTGCCGCCGTCGGCGCAGCCGGACGACGCACCAGGAAGGCCGCCAGGGCGCCCGCGGCGAACAGGGCGATGACGGAGACCGCGGTACCGAGCCACTGGGTACCGAGCCACTGGGTACCGAAATAGCCCAGAGCCACGCTGTAGCCCGCCCAGGCCATGCCCGCCAGCATCGACCAGGGCAGGAACTCCTTCACCTTGCGGTGCGTCTTCCCCGCGCCCAGCGACACCACCGAACGCCCCGCCGGGGCGAAGCGTGCGATCACCACCAGGGCGCCGCCGCCCCGGGCGAGCGCCGTGCCGAGGCGCTCGTGCGCCCGGGTCAGCCGGCGGGAACGGGCGATGGCCCGGTCCAGGCGGGCCCCGCCGCGCCGGCCCAGCCGGTACGCGGCCATGTCCCCCAGCACCGAGGCGGTCGTGGCGATCACGAGCAGGGCCAGGATGTCCGGCACCTGCGCCGGTACGGGAACCGGCCCCGCCGCCCCGGCAGCCGCGGCCGCCGCCGCAGCGGTGATCACCAGAACGCCGCTCGGCAGCACCGGAAGGAAGACGTCCAGTACGACGGACACCGCCACCACGGCGTAGATCCATGGGCTCGCGGTCAGCGACCCCAGAGTCTCAAACAAGGCGGGACTCCCCAGTCCGGTGGACGTTCAGCGGCACGAAGCGCCGCGACGTCGCGGGGGAGCGGCAGGAGCGGCTTGACAGCCATACAGCGTACGCCCGGCGTTCGCACACCGGATGCCCGGGGCGCCCCCGCACCCCCCGCTCGTCAGACCCCCATGCGGTGCCCGATGTCGCACCCGTGCCACACCCGTGCCACACCGAGGCCAGGCCCGCACCCTACTCCGCCCCGGCGAGTTCCCGGTCCAACACCGTTACCAGCCGGGCACCGTCCCGCCTTCTGCCACCCTTGTGCGCCTGGTCCAGCCGCAGCCGGGCCGTCCGACCCGCCAGCGCCAGCGTCATCAACTGGTTCCCGAACCACGGCCCGCCCGTACGCCGCCAGCTCAACGGCGGCCGCCCCGTCCGCCCGTGCCGGGAGAAGCCGCGCCCCAGCCACCGCCCGAACCGCGACCAGCCCAGCCGGAAGCCCAGCTTCACCGCCGTGTGGATGGAGTTGTGCACCGGTGAGCACGTCAGCTGGAACACCCGCGCCGTACTGGGTATTCGCGGCTCCGCCACATACGCGTGGTGCACGTCCCCCGACAGCACGCACACCGTCGCCGGCGCCCGCGGCCCCGTCCCCACCTCCTCGATCAGATCGGTCAGCGCCGCGAACGAGGCGGGGAACGCCGCCCAGTGCTCCAGATCGCTGCGCCGGCGCAGGTTCTCACCGATCCGCGCCCACCGCGACCCCCGCTCCCCGCGGCACAACGCGGCATTCCACGTCTCCGCGTCATGGATCAACGGCGGCATCAGCCACGGCAGCGAGGAGCCGATCAGCAGATGGTCGTACCCTCCGAGCCCGGCCAGCGCGTTCTCCCGCAGCCACTTCTGCTCCGCCGGGTCGAGCATCGCCCGCCCGTCCTCGGCGAGAACCCGGGCGGCCCGGGTGTCCACCATCAGCAGCCGCGTCCGGCCGAAGTCACGCCGGTAGCTCCAGCGCACCGTCGCCGGATCGGCGTCGGCCGCCGACGCGAAGGAGCGCAGCAGATCCGTGCCGTCGGGAACCTGGCGTATCGCCCCGTACAGCCCGTCGGCCGCCAGCTCGGAGGGCGAGAGATTGCCCAGGTGCTGGTACACCCAGTACGACATCAGCCCGCTGACCACCCGCTCCTGCCACCACGGGGTCGCCCTCATCTCCGCCAGCCACGCCGCGCTCGTGTTCCAGTCGTCGATGACGTCGTGGTCGTCGAATATGTGCAGGCTCGGCACGGTCGACAGCAGCCAGCGGATCTCCGGGTCGAGCCAGGACTCGTAGTACAGCCGGGTGTACTCCTCGTAGTCCGCGACCTGCGCGCCGGGAGGATCCCGCAGGTCCCGCCGGGCCGCCAGCCACTGCCGGGTCTCCTGCGACAGGGCGTCCGCGTACACCTGGTCCCCGAGCAGCAGCAGGACATCGGGGCGTACCGCCTCGGGATCGGCTGCCAGCCGCGCCGCGAGGGTGTCGAGCGCGTCCGCCCCGTGCGGCCCGTGCTTCCCGGCCGGCGGCGCGGCCTGCCGGCAGGAGCCGAAGGTGACGCGCAGCCCGGGATCGCGGCCCGCCCCTGCCGGGGCGGCGATCGTGCTGGGCGGGAAGCCGCTGTCCGGCAGCGGCCACACGCGTATCCCGTCGAGCAGCACCTCGTACGCCGTCGTGGTTCCAGGGGTCAGCCCGGTCACCGGCACCAGCGCGTAGTGGTGCCCGGCGATCTGAAAGGTGCGCACACTGCCGCCGGCCCCGTCGGCGCACCGCACCTCCGCCGTGCACGGGCGGTCCGCCTCGACCCATATGGTGGCGGACCCGCCCGTGTCCCAGTCGACGTGGCGCAGCAGCGGACCCAGACGCAATCCGGCCATGTAACTCCCCCTCCTCCGTAGCCCCTTTGATCACGGTACGACGGGGAGGGGGAGCCTCGCCTCCCCCTGGCGGGGGAAATGACCGGCCGCTCGGATCAGCAGCCGTTGAGGACGTTCACCAGGGCGGTCTTCTCCGCGGAGTCCATGCTCAGGCCCCAGTACTGCTTCACGTGGACCCACATCCGCGCGTACGTGCAGCGGTAGGAGGTGCGCGACGGCAGCCACTCGGCGGGGTCGAGGTCGCCCTTGGCCTGGTTGACGTTGTCGGTGACCGCGATGAGCTGCGGGCGGGTGAGGTCGTTGGCGAACTGCTGGCGCTTGGAGGTGGTCCAGGAGCTGGCGCCGGAGCGCCAGGCCTCGGAGAGCGCCACGACGTGGTCGATGTCGATGTCGGAGGCGGCGGTCCAGGTGGCGCCGTCGTACTCGGAGTACCAGCTGCCGCTCACGGCCGCGCAGGAGGAGTCCTGGACGACGTTCACGCCGTCCCGCTTGAGGACGGTCTCGCGGGTGTTGCAGGTGCCGGAGACGGTGCTCCAGTGCGGGAAGAGATCGCGGCTGTAGCCGGTGCTGGAGCCTTCCGCGCGCGGCGTGACCGTCGCCAGGTAGGTGCGGGCGGCGGAGGCGCTGATGGGGGTGGGCGGGGCTGCCTGGGCGGCGGGGGCGTTGATGAGGGAGGTAAGGGACGCGAGGGCGACGGCTGATGCGAACACGCCAATTCGACGCGCGTAGACGTTGGGTATGAGTGCCATGAGGGGCTCCCTGGGTGCGGGGGGTGTGACCGTGCGGCCCCGGCGGGGCGCGGCCATGCTTGCGGCGCCAGGTTTCACGGGGATGGGCGCCAGATGACAGCGTGGCGACATGAGCACGTCAGATCAAGTCGCGCAACGGTCTTCCCTCAAGCGGAAGTTGAGATTCCGGTGTGGTGGGGTGCCGGGCCGCCGGACGGACCGGGACCAAGGGCCTATTCCAGGCACCCGACGATGTCGCGTACCCTGGACGGAGCAGAAGGGGAGTAGCTCTTCGCCGGACCGTCGACATACTGCTGGGTCACCCCAGCCGGCGCCCGGAGGCAGGCCGCGCACAGCGGTCGGCCAGCGAGACCTTCGGCCGCAGTGTCCTGTTCACGCGTTCGCGCACACGTCTGTGCGCATACGCAAGCCAGGGCGCCGCCGAGCCGAAGCGACCCCTGACACATGCGTTCCAGGTCTCTCGGTACCGGCGGCTCCCTGCCCGACCGATTGAGGTTCCACCCCCGTGTTCAGCTTCAGCGTCACGGCGATCGCCTTCGGCGTCGTCTTCCTCGCCGAACTTCCCGACAAGACGGCCCTCGCCGGCCTGATGCTCGGCACCCGCTACCGCGCCTCGTACGTCTTCGCGGGCGTCGCCGCCGCCTTCGCCGTGCACGTCGCCCTCGCCATCGCCGCGGGAAGCGTGCTCACGCTGCTCCCGCACCGGCTCGTACAGGCCGTCGTCGGCGTCCTCTTCCTCGCGGGCGCCGCCATGCTGCTCTGGAAGAAGGACGACGGAGAGGAAGAGGTCAAGCCGCCCGCCGACCAGTCCTTCTGGAAGGTCTCCGGGGCCGGCTTCATGCTCATCCTGGTGGCGGAGTTCGGCGACCTGACCCAGATCATGACCGCCAACCTGGCCGCACGGTACGACAACCCGCTCTCCGTCGGCATCGGCGCCGTGCTCGCCCTGTGGGCGGTCGCCGGCATCGGCATCCTGGGCGGCCGCACCCTGATGAAGTACGTACCCCTCCGCCTGATCACCAAGATCGCCGCCGCCGTGATGGCAGCCCTGGCGGCGTTCTCCTTGTACGAGGCCATCGCGGGCTGATGGGGGGGGGCGGCGTCCGGCTGGTCGGGCGGGGGCTTCGGGGGGCCTGATGCCCCCGGGGCTCATCAGGGAGGGTTTGGGGGTTTCCCGTCAGTCCCACTGTCTCTCCGGGTCGGGCCGGCCTGTCAAGGGCGCTCCCTTCGGTCGCGTCGCTGCGCGATGGCCTCCGGCCACCCTTGACAGACCGTCCCGCCCCGGAAAGCCAAGGACTGTCGGGAAGCCCCCAAAAGAACGGTCCACTGGTTCACGATCACGGGCAGGGGGCATCAGCGATGCAAGGCCTGGGCACGGGTGGCACACCCCCACCCGGCCCGACCGGAAAGCGAAGGCGAGGCGCTGCCTACGCGCCCGATCGCTACGCGCTCCTCAGGTTTCAGCGTCCGGCGGCCGTCTGGGCCCCTACCCGCACCGGAGGGTGATGAGAAGCCCCTGGGAAAGCGGTGGGCGCACCAGATCGCTACGCGCTCCCTCCCTCTCGGCGTCCGGCGGCCGTCTGGGGCTGGACGCGGGCCGCCCACGGTGCTGCAGATGCCCCCTCGCGCGACAGCGGGTCGTTCGTGCCTACTCGGTGGCGAGTTGAGGCGGCGTGGGCCTCGCGGGGTGGATGAAGCTCCTGTTGGCCGTCAAGCGGCGGTGCGCCAGTTGCGGTAGGCGCCGGCGGGGTTGTCGTTGTGGCGTGTGCCGCGTTCGATGCAGGAGATGACGACGGGCCAGACGCCGAAGTATCCGATAGAGGGCCACGAACGATGCCTCGGTGCGGAGGCGGTCCCGGTTGCCGCCAGCGGTGATCAGGAGCTGGACCGCAGACCTGGATTGTGTCCGGTGACCACGTCGTCCAGAACAGCCGTGAGTTGATCGTGCTCGGCGGCCAGGTATCAATGTCAGTGGCGGCCCGTACGGTCGGGGTATGACGGATCAGCGGCAGGTGGGTGGGGGTCAGCAGGTGGACGCGACGGCAGGTGAGTCCTCGGTCAGCAAGGCGGCTGGCCCGGAGCTGCCCGTCGAACGCCCCGAGTGGGAGCCGATACGCGCCTGGGCGCGCGAAAACGGCTACGTGGTCAACAATCGGGGCCGCGTCCCATGGGCCATCAGGGAAGCGTACGAGCAGGAGCATGGCGGCCGGTGACATGGATCCAGACCTCGCCCAAGCGGCCGATGGGGCTGCTGGTTTCCGCCGCCTGCCGGGCTGATCGCCGCCAGATCACTCGCTGCGTAGTGAAGTGAGGCGTTAGGGGCGACGCGTAGTGATCTCATCCGCGCTTCTCGTCGCTGTTTGGTGAGGGTATCCGCTCCCCGGGGCATCTCGTCACCCTCTGGTAGGGGTTGGACCCCAGACGGCCGCCGGACGCTGAGACGTGAGGAGCGCGTAGCGATTTGACGCGCCAACCCGCTCCCCAGGTGCTTCTCGTCGACTTCTGGTGCGGGTAGGACCCCGGACGGCCGCCGGACGCTGAGACGTGAGGAGCGCGTAGCGATCTGGCGCGTAGGCGGTGCCTCGGCTCCGGCTTTCCGGCTGGCCCGGGTGGGGATGGGCCACCCGTGGTCAGGCCCTGGATCGCTGATGGGCCCGGGTGGTCCTCGTGGAACCAGTGGACCGTTCTTTTGGGGGCTTCCCGACAGTCCTTGGCTTTCCGGGGCGGGACGGTCTGTCAAGGGTGGCCGAAGGCCATCGCGCAGCGACGCGACCGAAGGGAGCGCCCTTGACAGGCCGGCCCGACCCGGAGAGACAGTGGGACTGACGGGAAACCCCCAAACCCTCCCTGATCAGGATTGTGGGGATCCCGCCCCTTACACCGCCGCTTCGACCCTGATCTGGATCGAGCCGTCTGCAGTCGTCGCCACGGTGAGGGACGTGAGGTCGGGGGCGTGGGTCGTCGGGGCGTGGGCGGCTGCCCGAGGGCCGATGCCGATCACGCGCATGCCCGCAGCCTGGCCGGCAGCGATACCGGCAGCGGAGTCCTCGAACACGATGCAGTCGGCGGGGTCCACTCCCAGCGCGGCGGCGCCCTTGAGGAAGCCCTCGGGGTGCGGCTTGCTGGCCTGCACGGACTCGGCGGTCACCCGTACCGCAGGCATCGGCAGCGCCGCGGCGGTCATCCTGGCCGTCGCCAGCGCCGCGTCGGCGGAGGTGACCAGTGCGTGCGGCAGTCTGGCGATCGCCGCCATGAACTCAGGGGCCCCCGCGACCGGCACCACGCCGTCGGTGTCGGCCGTCTCGCGGGCCAGCATCACGGCGTTCTCCGCGTGATTGACCTCCATCGGGCGGTCCGGCAGCAGGACGGCCATGGTCGCGTAGCCCTGGCGGCCGTGGACCACCTTGAGGGCTTCCTCCGGGTCCAGCCCGTGCGACACCGCCCACTCGCGCCAGCATCGCTCGACCACCGCGTCGGAATTGACGATGGTGCCGTCCATGTCCAGGAGCAGGGCCTTGGCGGTGAGGACGACAGGTGCGGTGGAGGTGGTGCTGGCCGACATCGGCGGGCTCCAGACGAGGCGGGAAAAGAGAACAAGTGGTTCCGTCCACCGGTCAGGGAGTGAGGACGGAACCACTTTGTTCCTCCACGATACAAAATGCTGGCGCTCTGCGCCACCGCAGAAGGTGTGACTCCTGTCCCTAGCCCAGCCTCGTACGGATGGATTGGCGCGGGCGCAGGGGTGAGATGGGGTGCGCATCGTTCGCGGGCTGTGGGGGGAGGGGGGCAGGACGCGCGGGTGCGGCGCGACGTCGAGTCGGTGGCTCGGGTCCTCCGGCAACGTCACCGCTCGAAGAGCGGGTGCTCGGGCTGGGCGAAGCGGCGACAGCGGCGGCAGCGTGAATGCGGGCGGCGGCAGAGCGTACGACCAGTCCCGCCAGCGGCGCGGACCGGGTCGGGGCACTGCGGGCAGCTCCGAACGGCGGCGCGGGGCGGCGACGGCTTACCTGGCGGCAGCGGCAGCGCCGAGGCAGCGTCAGCGGCGGAGTGACGACTGAAGCGCGGGCTGGCCGCGGTAATGGCGGAGGTGGCGGCGGCCGGGTCTCCCTGTCTGGCCGCTACCACCTCCGCCCCGTACTCCTAGCCCTCCAGCGCCTTGCGCGTGATCGGGCCGTAGACGCCCCACTCTTCGTCGTCGATGTTGTTCTCGTACTGGAACGTCGACACGGCGTTCTCCACCCGCCAGTCGAACTTTCCGTTGATCTTGTACGTGAACAGCCCCCTGGCCGCCAGCAGCCGCTGAAGCTTCTCCACCTCCGCGCCCGAGTCCCCGTACCGCAGGGTCGGTGCCGCCGCAGGCGGCGTGGGGGTGGTAGGACGGCTCGTGCTCGGTGAGGCGCTGGGGGATGGGGGTGCCGACGAGCGGGACGCGCTCGGGGACGGCGAAGCCGACTTGGACGCGCTCGGCGACGGGGACGGCGAAGCCGAGGGAGAGGGGCTGGCCGTTCCGGTGCTGGCCGGGGTGGGGGACGGGCTGGCCGGGGCCAGGCTCGTCACGGGCGCCGATGCCTTTGCGTCCATCAGGGCGGTGTCGTTGCCCGCGGAACTCGGGAGCACCCACAGCGCCACGGCGGTCCCCCCGAGGGCCACCACTGCGGCGGCGCCGATCAGGACCGGGAGGAGTCGGCGGAAAGTGCGGCCGGTGCGCTTCTCGGGGCCCCCTCCCCCTCCCCTCCCCCCGCCTCCGAATGTGCCGGGGACGGCCCCGGACTCCGGGATGGCGCGCAGCTGTGCCGTCTCGGCCGCTTGCGGCGCATGTGCGTGCCCCAGGCCGCTCACGTGTCCCGAGCCGCTCACGTGTCCCGAGCCGCTCACGTGTCCCGAGCCGCCCGCGTGTCCCGGGCCGCCCACGTGTCCCGAGTCACCCACGTGCCCCAGGCCGGCCGGCGCGCCCATGTCGTTCGGGCCGTCATGTTCGCCCGGGGCCGCCGGCCACGGATGCGGCTGCCCGTGCGGGGGCAGCGGGGTTCCGTACGCCGGGGTGTCGTGCTGGGGTGGCGGCGGGGTCACCACGCGGGCTATTGGCGGCGCGGGTGGCAGGGGAGGCAGCGGGGCGTCGTCGTCCGCTTCGCCCGGGTCGGGAAGCGATACGTACGGGCGGACGCGCAGGGGGTCGTAGCCCGTACCCGGCGCGCACCGGCAGGCGGCGCCGAGGGCGCCGCAATCTGGACAGTGCTCACCGTTCACTGGAATCCCTCCCTGGGCCTGCCAGGCATTATGCAGACCCGTCGGGCTGCTCCCAACCCTTTCCCTGTCCCGCCGACAGGCCATAACCGGACACACCACGCAGGATGGAGATGTTGATCCGGCCTGAGGAGGAACGATGGCTCAGGATGTGACCACGGATGCCGTGGACCCCCGGCCGGGCCCGGAGAACTTCGGACCCGCCGCCGAACATGCTCCCCGCGAGGTCCTCGCTTCCATAGGTGCCCTGCTCCTGGGCCTGCTGATCGCCGCCCTCGACCAGACCATCGTCTCCACCGCCCTGCCGACCATCGTCAGCGACCTCGGCGGCATGGCGCACCTGTCCTGGGTCGTCACCGCCTACATGCTCGCCTCCACTGCCGCCACCCCCCTGTGGGGCAAGCTCGGCGACCAGTACGGACGCAAGAAGCTGTTCCAGTACGCCATCGTCCTCTTCCTCATCGGCTCCGCCCTGTGCGGCCTCGCCCAGGACATGGCCCAGCTCATCGGCTTCCGTGCCCTCCAGGGCCTCGGCGGCGGCGGGCTGATCGTGCTGTCCATGGCGATCGTCGGCGACATCGTCCCGCCGCGCGAACGCGGCAAGTACCAGGGCCTGTTCGGTGGTGTCTTCGGTGCGACCAGCGTGCTGGGACCGCTGCTGGGCGGCCTGTTCGTCGACCACCTGTCCTGGCGCTGGGTCTTCTACATCAACCTCCCCATCGGTCTCGTCGCGCTCGCCGTCATCGCCGCCGCGCTGCGCATCCCGGCGCGCTCCTCCAAGCACACGATCGACTACCTCGGCACCCTCCTCATCGCCTCCGTCGCCACCTGCCTCGTCCTGGTCGCCTCGCTCGGCGGCACCACCTGGGCCTGGGGATCGGCCCAGATCATCGGCCTCGCCGTCCTCGGCGCGGTGCTGCTCGTCGCCTTCCTCTCCGTGGAGCGCAGGGCTGCGGAGCCCGTCCTGCCGCTGAAACTGTTCCGCATCCGCACCTTCACCCTCTGCTCGGTGATCAGCTTCGTCGTGGGTTTCGCCATGTTCGGCGCGATGGTCTACCTGCCGACCTTCCTCCAGGTCGTCCAGGGCGTCTCGCCGACGATGTCCGGAGTCCACATGCTGCCGATGGTGCTCGGCATGCTGATCTCCTCCACCGCCTCCGGTCAGATCGTCAGCCGCACCGGCCGGTGGAAGGTGTTCCCCATCACCGGAACCGCCGTCACCGCCGTCGGCCTGCTCCTCCTGCACCAGCTGCACCGCACCAGCAGCACCTGGGAGATGAGCGCCTACTTCTTCGTCTTCGGCGCGGGACTCGGCCTGGTCATGCAGGTACTCGTGCTGGCGGTGCAGAACTCCGTCGGCTACGCGGATCTCGGCGTCGCCACCTCCGGTGCGACCTTCTTCCGTTCCATCGGCGCCTCCTTCGGCGTCGCGATCTTCGGCACGATCTTCACGAACCGCCTCGACGACAAGCTGGCCGCCGCGCTCGCGGGCGTCCCGCTGCCGCCCGGCGCGGGCGCCGCGCAGCTGGAGGCCGACCCGCGGGCCATCGGCGCACTCCCCGCCGAGCTGCGCCCCCGCGTGCTCGACGCCTACGCCACCTCCATCACCGACGTCTTCCTGTACGCGGTGCCCGTCGTGCTCATCGCGTTCGTGATCGCCTGGTTCCTCAGGGAGGACAGGCTCCGCGGCTCGGTCACCGCGCCCGACGTGACCGAGACCCTCGCCTCCAACCCGGTCGAGCGGTCCTCCCGCGACGAGGTCGCCCGGGCGCTCTCGGTGCTCGGCAGCAAGGAGGGCCGCCGGCACGTCTACGAGAAGATCACCGCGAAGGCGGGCTACGACCTGCTGCCCGCAGCGAGCTGGCTGCTGCTGCGGATCAACAAGTACGGGTCGGCGGAGCCCGCCCTGCTGGCCGAGCGCACCATCGTGCCGTTGAAGGCCATCACGGAGGCCGCCCGCCAGGTGGAGGAGCGTCGCCTCGCCGTCCGCGAGGGGCTGGCGCTGGTCCTGACGGATCAGGGGCGAGCTGCGGCGGCCAGGCTCTCCGCCGCGCGCGAGGAGTCCCTCGCCGAGCTCCTCGGCGACTGGTGGGGCCCGGACCGGCCGACCGACCTGGTCAAGCTGGTCCAGGAGATCAACGCGGAGCTGTGCGGGTCCGACGCCGAGGAGCCCTACGACGTCGCGCCCCGCCGCGACCACGCCGCGCGCTGGTCCGCGCGCTGATCCGCGGGCCGGCTGCGGCTCAGGCCAGGGGTCAGGCCGCGGGTCAGGCCGCGTGTCAGGCCAGGCGCTTTTCGAACCAGTGCTCCGCGTACGGGCCCGAGTTGTAGGCCGGTATCTCCGCATACCCGTGCCGCGCGTACAACGCCCGGGCCTCCACGAGGTCCGACCTGGTGTCCAGCCGGACCCGCTCGGCGCCCAGCGCGCGGGCCTCCGCCTCCAGGACCTCGAGCAGCGCCGCGCCGCCGCCGGTGCCGCGGGCGCGCTGGTCGACGTACACCCTCGTGAGCTCGGCGGTGACGGGGTCGATCAGGCGTATCCCGCCGCACGCCAGGGGCTCTCCGGCGAGCCGGCCGACGACGAACTGGCCCGTGGGTGGCACGAGGCCGTCGTCGGGGAAGTCCAGGAGGCCCTGATCGATCTCGGCCTCCGTGACGGACCGTTTCCAGTAACGGCCCGCGACCTCGGCGTAGTAGGCGCGGCGCAGAACGGTGGCGTCGGGCGTGGTGAACGGCTCGGGCGCCACGGCCCAGGTGTGTGTGCGGTGTTCGCTGTGCGTGGTCATGAGGTCATTGTGGAGTTCGCCGCGGATCTCTGGCGTGCAATATCCACAGGGACGGGCTGATGATAGGAAAAAGGGCAAACCGCGCGTCCTGGAGGGTGTGAAACACCATGTCCGAGCATCCCGACTGTGCCCTGGTCCGCCGCGGCTACGAGGCCTTCGCCAAGGGCGACATGGAGGCGCTGAGCGCGCTGATGACGGCCGACGTCATCCACCACGTGCCCGGCAACAACCCGCTCTCCGGCCACCACAAGGGGCGGGAGAACGTCCTGGACTTCTACCGCAGGCTCGGGGAGGAGACCAACGGCACCTTCCAGGTCCACCTGGAATCGGTCCTCGCCGACGGCCGCGGCCACGTCATGAGTTTCCACACGGCACGCGGCGACCGGGGCGACCGGGGCATCGAGATCCGCGAGGGCCTGTTCTTCACCATCGTCGGCCACAAGATCACCGACATCGACCAGTGCACCGCCGACATCGACGAGGAAGACGCCTTCTGGAGCTGAGCGCTCCCGGAAGAGCAGCTCCCGGAAGAGCAGCCCCCCGAAGAGCAGCTCCCGTAAGCCTGTAAGAGCAGCCGGAGGCGGCTCGGAGCGCGCGCCCCGAGCCGCCTCCCGTGGCTTCACGCCTGCTTCGGCGCCGCCTGCTGCACGACCTCGAACGACCACACCGACGAACCCGTGGCCGCCGGCTTCGGGCGCTCGCCGCCGCCCTCGCCGCCGCCCGCCGCGCCGCCGCCCGCCGCGCCGCCACCCTGGTGAGCGGCCTTCATCGGCCCCTCCATCCACGCCTGGAAGTCCTCCTCGGACCGCCACCGCGTGTACACGAGGTACTGGTCGGTGCCCTCCACCGGGCGCAGCAGCTCGAACCACTCGAACCCGTCCGAGCTCTCCACCGCTCCCGCCCGCGAGGCGAACCGCTGCTCCAGAACCTCCCGCTGCTCGGCCGGCACGGTCAGCGCGTTGATCTTCACGATGCTCATGCAGGCCATCCTAGGTATCTCGCGCGGGATATCGTCGTCCAGGTAATGGAACGGGGCACGAAACGCGGCAGCCAGGCGAAGTCGGGGTTGCGGTCAACAGGGCGGGAGGCCGGCGAGGCGTGGCTAACGCGGCGGAGCACAGCGGTGCGAACGGACATGCCGGAGTCATAGGCGGTAGCGGTGGCGGGGGCAGGCTGGGGGCGGCACGCCTCCTCCTGTGGGCGCTGGCGGGCGCACTCGCCGTCAGACAGGCCGCCGTCGTGCTGAGCGTCCCACCGGGCCAGTGGCTGAGCGGTTTCCAGCTCCCCGGCAGCCTGCCCGGCTCGCTCTACGACGCCGGGCAGTTCACCGGCACGCCGTTCGCCGGGCTGGTCCTCAAACCGCTCGTCGGCCTCGCCGCGCCGTCGCTGGAGGTCGCCTGGATCTCCCTGACGCTGCTGTTCGTCGCCGCGATCGGACTCGTCGCCGCGCGCGCCCTGCCCGACCCCGTGCCGCGCCGCACCGCACTGCTGGCCGCGCCCGTGCTGACCGCCCTGATGATGGTCTCGCTGCCCGTCCGCGAGGCCTCCTCACCCGGCCGGACCGCCGTGCTGCCCGTGCTCCTGGTCCTCCTCGCCGTCTTCCGCGTCCCCGGCGAGCGCCCGGCCGGCTTCCTCATCGGCCTGGCCGCGGCACTCCAGCCCGCCCTGCTGCTCTTCGCCCCCTTCCTGTGGCTCACCGGCCGCCGCCCCACCGCCGGGGCCGCCGCCGCCACGTTCGCCGGAGCCACCGCGCTGTCCTGGGCGGCCATGCCGCGCGACTCGTGGACGTACTGGGTCCAGCATCTGGCCGGCACCGGCCTCGGCGGGGCCCCCGACAGCCTCGCCAACCAGTCCGTGCACGGCGCCCTGCTGCGCTTCGGCCTGACCGGACCGCTCGAGATCCTGCTCTACGCGGCCCTCGCGGCCGGCATCGCCTTCATCGGCCTGCGCCGCGCCGTCCGCTACGCCCGGGACGGGCAGCTGCTGCTCGCCGTCGCCGTCACCGGCTGCGTGGCCATCGCCGTGTCCCCGGCCGGCTGGCGCCACCAGCTGCTGTGGGTGCTGCTCGCGGTCGCGGGCAAGGTCGGCAGGCGCGCCGCCGACCGGCCCGTGTGGCCCGTCGCCGTGATCCTGATCATGACCCTGCCCAGTGCGGTGCTGCTGCCGAACCTGGCCGCGCTGGCCCCCGTACGCGACAACGTGCTGCTCCTCGCCGCGCTGGCCGCCGCATGCGCCGTACCGTTCCTGCCGCGCTCCTCGCCGTACTGGCGCGAGCCCGTCCCGACGGCCTACGGGAAGCCCGCGGCCGCCCGCTGGCAGCGGGTGCCGCTGCTGCCGCTGTGGCGGCGCGTGCTGTCCCGCCCCAACCTGCTGCTGGAACTCCTGCTGATACGGGTCGGGTACTCGCTCTACTCGCACATCAGGGCCGCGGCGCCCACCAGCCGCGACCTCGCCGAGGGCAATGCCCACCAGATCCTCGGGTTCGAGCGGGCCCTCGGCATGGACATCGAGCACGCCGTGAACCTCGCCGTCGTCAATACGCCCTGGCTGGAGGCGTTCTTCAACTTCTACTACACCTCCTTCCACTTCGTGGTGCCGCTGACGATCCTGGCCGTCCTGTACTGGCGCCGCCCGGGCGACTACCGCTGGGCGCGCGCCTCCCTGGGGCTGGCGACGGTCCTGGCGCTCATAGGCTTCTGGCTGTACCCGCTCGCGCCGCCGCGCCTGATGCCCGGCCTCGGCTTCATCGACACCGTGCACGGCCCGCAGGACCTGGCCAACCCGTCGTACGGGGCCATGACCGCGATCTCCAACCAGTACGCGGCGATGCCCTCCCTGCACTTCGGCTGGTCGCTGTGGTGCGGGATCGTCATCGTCGTGCTGGCGCCGAAGGGCTGGCAGAAACTGCTCGGTGCGCTCCACCCGCTGATCACGGTGTGCGCGATCGTCGCCACCGCCAACCACTGGGTCCTCGACGCGGTGGGCGGCGCGATCGTCGTGGGCGCCGGATTCGGGCTCGTGTACCTGCTCTCCGGTCCGCGGCGGCTGCGGGCGAGCCTGCCCGCGCAACGTACGGGCGGCGAAGACCAGCAGCCGGAGGTCAGGGCCCCGGCGGGGGCGCGGGCGTCGTAGCCGGCGCCGCGGACGCCGGGGCGGGCGGCGGCGTGGATGCCGGGGCCGATGCCGGGGCGGATACCGGGGCGGGCGGGATGTTCTGGTTGAGGTGGAAGAGGTTCCCGGGGTCGTAGCGGCGCTTCAGCTCCCGCAGGCGCCGGTACTTCTCCGCCCCGTAGGCCTGCTCGATCCGCTCCTCGCCCTCCTCCATCAGGAAGTTCGCGTAGACCCCGGTCTGGTGGGGGGCGAGCGCCGACCACAGGCCGCGCGCCCACGTCCGCTCCGCGTCGAAGCCCTCGGAGTCCAGCGTCGTCCCGTTGATGTTGAAGGTGTGCCCGGCGCCGCGCCCGCCGAAGGCCGTCTCGTCCTCCCCGACGCGGGCGATGGCCCCGCCCAGCTGGAAGATCGGGAAGGCGGTGAACGGTGAGACGATCCGGGCCGCGTGCTCGGCCGTACGGTCGATGATCTCGTCGGTGAGCCGCTCGACGTCGCAGGACTTGAAGTAGTACCAGCGGCCGTGGGGGAAGGACGGGTCGAACATCGCCTGGTGTTCGGTGAACGGCTTGGGCGCACACAGGTCGAGTACGGGCGCGGGCCCGGCGTCCTCGCGCAGCGGCCGCAGCACCTCCTGCCCCTCCTCGACCGGGCCCGCGTAGCAGCAGACCACCATCACGACGGGCTTCCCCTGCAGGTCGGGCGGGATGTACGGGGCCACGGGCGCCTTGCGGTGGACGACGGCCGTCGTCAGCTCGTCCGGTACGCCGGTGATCCAGTCGCGGTAGAAGCGCAGCAGCCGCGCCGATTCGGCCATCGGCCAGACGATCGGGCCGGCCAGCACGATCGGTCCGAGCGGATTGAGCCGGAACGTGAACTCCGTGACGATCCCGAAGTTCCCGCCGCCGCCGCGCACACCCCAGAAGAGGTCGGGGTTCTCGTCCTCGTTCGCCTTCACGAAGGACCCGTCGGCGAGGACCATGTCCACCGAGAGCAGCTGGTCGACGGTGAGCCCGTACTTGCGCATCAGCCAGCCGATGCCGCCGCCGAGGGTGAGCCCCGCCAGCCCGGTGTGCGTGACGATCCCGGCCGGTACGGCCAGCCCGAACGCCTGCGTCTCGTGGTCCAGCTCGCCCAGCAGCACCCCGGCCTGCGCCCTGACGGTCCGGGCCTCCGGGTCCACCCGGATGCCGCGCAGGGGTGAGAGGTCGATGACGATCCCGCCGTCGCACACGGACTGCCCGGGGAAGCTGTGCCCGCCGCCCCGCACGGCGACCGGAAGCCCCGCCGCCGGTCCGGCCGCGAACCCCACGGCGTCCCTGACGTCCGCGACGCCCGTGCAGTAGGCGATGAGGGCGGGGGAGCGGTCGATGGAGCCGTTCCAGATCCGCCGGTCCTCGTCGTACGTGGGGTCCCCGGGCTGCACGAGCCGCCCCCGGAAGGACTGACCGAGCGTGGCCATGCCTTCAGTCTGGCACCGGGCGGAGCGGGACGCACTCGAGCAGCCCCCCGCACGCTTCGCGCAGGCCGAAGGGGCGCCGGGCCGAAGGAGCGCCGGGGCGCAGATGGCCCCGGCGCCCCTTCGGCTGGATCGCCGCTGTCGTAAGGATCACCCCGTTCGGGCGGCGCCGCCACTCGAACGGTCGCCAGCGGACGGCAGGGGCCGGGGCGTGGGAGGAAGGGCCCCTGCCGTCCTGGGTCGCGGGTCAGCCGTGGCTGACCCGGAGTTCCTTGATGCCGTTGAGCCAGGCCGCGCGCAGGCGGCGCGGGTCCTCGCCCGTCAGGCGGAGGTCGGGCAGCGTGTCGGCCAGGGCGTTGAAGATGAGGTCGATCTCCATGACGGCCAGGGACTTGCCGAGGCAGAAGTGCGGGCCGCCGCCGCCGAAGCCCAAGTGCGGGTTGGGGTCGCGGGTGATGTCGAAGACGCCGGGGTCGGTGAAGACCTCGGGGTCGTGGTTGGCGGAGGAGTAGAACATCCCGACCCGGTCGCCCGCCTTGATCTTCTGGCCGCCCAGCTCGGTGTCCTGGGTGGCGGTGCGCTGGAAGGACACCACGGGCGTGGCCCAGCGCACGATCTCCTCGGCGGCGGTGGACGGCCGGGTCGCCTTGTACAGCTCCCACTGCTCGGGGTGGGTGAGGAAGGCGTGCATGCCGTGGCTGATCGCGTTGCGGGTGGTCTCGTTGCCCGCCACCGCCAGGAGCAGGACGAACATGCCGAACTCGTCGGAGCCGAGGTTGCCCTGGCCCTCGGCCGCCACCAGCTGCGTCACGATGTCCTTGGCCGGGCACTCCTTGCGTTCGGCGGACAGGTTCATGGCGTAGCCGATGAGCTCCATCGCCGCCTCGGCGCCGACCTCCTCGGTGATCGCGTACTCCGGGTCGTCGTAGGCGATCATCTTGTTCGACCAGTCGAAGATCTTGGCGCGGTCCTTCTGCGGTACGCCGATCAGCTCCGCGATGGCCTGGAGCGGGAGCTCGCAGGCCACTTGCGTGACGAAGTCGAAGCTGCCGTCGCCCGCCCCGGCCAGCGCCTCCTCGACGATCTTGCGGGCGCGGTCGCGCAGGGCCTCCTCCAGTCCGCGGATGGCCCGCGGGGTGAATCCGCGCTGCACGATCTGGCGTACGCGCGTGTGCTCGGGCGGATCCATGTTCAGCATGATCAGGCGCTGGGCATCTATCTGGTCGCGCTGGATGTGCTCGTTGAAGCGGATGATCGCCGTATTGGTGGTGGAGGAGAACAGTTCCGGGTGCGTGGAGACGTACTTGACGTCCGCGTGCCGGGTCACGACCCAGTAGCCCTCGTCGTCGAAACCGGTGATGCCGCGCCGCTGCGGGCACCACCACACGGGGGCGGTCTGCCGCAGCTGCGCGAACTCCGGGAGCGGGACCCGGCTCTGGAGCAGGTCGGGGTCGGTGGCGTCGAAGCCTTCGGGCAGCGCGGGACAGGACATGGGCGACTCCAAAGTCTGACGGCCCATCAGAAGTTGGCTTGAAGGTAGTAACGAGTTCTAGAAGTGACAAGGGTCGGCGCATCAACTGTTGCGTGGGGAATCCGTGCAGGCCGCGTGCAAGACCCTTGCGTGCCGGGGCTTCAGGTCATAAGACTGCGGGGAGAACTAGAACGCGTACTAGTTCGGGCGGGGCGCCGGGACGGCCCGCCGCGCTGTCGCAGTGCAGGAGAGGACGAGCTCATGGCCGCGGAACCCGTCATCGTCGAAGCCGTACGCACCCCCATCGGCAAGCGCGGGGGCGCGCTCGCCAACCTCCATCCCGCCTACCTCCTCGGCGAGACGTACCGGGAGCTCCTCGCCCGTACCGGAATCCAGCCCGACTGCGTCGAGCAGATCGTCGGCGGCACCGTCACCCACGCCGGCGAGCAGTCGATGAATCCGGCCCGCAACGCCTGGCTGGCCATGGGGCTCCCGTACGAGACCGCGGCGACGACGGTGGACTGCCAGTGCGGCAGCTCCCAGCAGGCCAACCACATGGTCGCCAACATGATCTCCGGCGGGGTCATGGACATCGGCATCGCCTGCGGGGTCGAGGCCATGAGCCGCGTACCGCTGGGGTCGGGATCGAAGCACGGCCCCGGCAAGCCGTTCCCGGACGAGTGGAACGTGGACCTGCCCAACCAGTTCGAGGCCGCCGAGCGGATCGCCCGCCACCGGGGCCTGACCCGCCAGGACGTCGACGCGCTGGGGCTGCTCTCGCAGGAGCGGGCCGCGGCCGCCTGGGCCGAGGAGCGCTTCAAGCGCGAGACCTTCGCCGTGCAGGTGCCGACGACGGAGGAGGAACAGGCCGCCGGACAGGGCATGTGGCGCCTGGTCGACCGGGACGAGGGCCTGCGCGACACGTCCATGGAGGCGCTGGCCCGGCTCAAGCCGGTCATGCCGACCGCCGTGCACACCGCCGGGAACTCCTCGCAGATCTCCGACGGGGCCGCCGCCGTGATGTGGGCCTCGCGCAAGATGGCCCGCGCGCTCAAGCTGCGGCCGCGCGCCCGGATCATCGCCCAGACCCTGGTCGGCGCCGACCCGCACTACCACCTGGACGGGCCGATCGACGCGACCCGGGCCGTGCTGGGCAAGGCCGGCATGTCCCTCAAGGACATCGACCTCGTCGAGATCAACGAGGCCTTCGCCTCCGTCGTCCTCAGCTGGGCCCAGGTCTTCGACCAGGACCTGGAGAAGGTCAACGTCAACGGCGGGGGCATCGCGCTCGGCCACCCCGTCGGCGCCACCGGCGCCCGGCTGATCACCACCGCGCTGCACGAGCTGGAGCGCCGCGACAAGGAATTCGCGCTGATCACCATGTGCGCGGGCGGCGCGCTCGCGACCGGCACGATCATCCAGCGCCTGTAGGTGCTGCGCGGCGCCGCCGGGCGCCGCACACGGACCCGTGGGATGGGATGCAGAAGGCCCCGGCGGCCGGACCTGGGGAGGCCGGCCGCCGGGGCTTTCGTATGTCTGCTACTGCTGTGCTGCCGTGCTGCTGTGCTGCCGTCGGTGGTGCGGCTTAGTACCAGTGGTTGGCGGACCAGAAGTTCCAGGCGCCGACCGGGCTGCCGTAGCGCTCGTTCATGTAGTCCAGGCCCCACTTGATCTG